>DATMWM010000154.1:0-3728 GCA_035562535.1 Rhodocyclaceae bacterium
GGTGTAGGGCACCTTGCGCCCGGTGTGATGAAACTCGAACACCTTGATCCGCGACTTCGAGTTGTTGAACACCCCGTAGTTCTCGAACGAACAGGCCATCTCGCACTGCAGACATCCAGTGCATTTGTTCGGGTCTATCGACAGCGACTTTTGCATACCCATGCCTCCTCCGTTGGTTTCTGCCAGCGCTCGCGTGCAGCGCGCGAGCCGATGCAATCTGAACATATAGCAATTCGCGCACCAGCGGCCATGCGCTTGCCTGGACCGTCATGCCGTTCCCGCGCCGGCGCAAACGCGGACACCTGTTTCAATTCGTGACACTCTGGGAACCGGCGCGGCCGGCCGCGCCCGCAAGTGTTCCAGCACGCCGCCTTCGTTTCAAGGCTTGCGCAGGACGACGCCGTGCCTGGCGAAGATGCGGGCGAGTTCGCCGTCCGCCGCCAGGGCGTTCATCGCCTCCTGCAGCGCCCGCGCCAGGTCCTCCTGCCCCGCCTTCACCGCCAGTCCGATCGCCCATTGCCGGGAGTAGAGCATCGGGATCGGCGGCGGCACGATCTCGAACCCCTTCGCACCCTTGAGCGCGCCCTCCAGTTCGCCGAACTGGGCGAGCACCGCGGCGACCCGGCCTTCCCGCAGCGCCGCCACCGCCTCGCCGACCCCGTCGAAATGCCGCACGCCCGAACGGTGGCGCCCGGCGTCCGCGCCGAGCAGCGCGGTGTCGGCCAGCGTGTCGCCCTGGACGCCGATCGGCTGATCCTCCAGCACCGCCATCGATTCCAGCTTCGGGATGCGCGCCGTGTCGAAGGCGATGCCGTAGCGCTCGCGGTGGTAGGGCGCGAAGAACATGACCTTGTCGTTGCGGGCCATGTAGTCGCGGTCGACCGGCACGTGCAACATCACGTCGGCCGGACCGTAGCCGAGGTAATGGCCCTTCCAGACCATGTTGCGCAGGTCGTCCTCCATGTTCTCGTCGGCGTCGAACCACAGCAGCTGGACCTTCGCGCCGAGCTTTGCCGCAAGCGCCGAGGCGACATCCACGTCGACACCCTTGCCCTGGTCGGAGAACGGAGCAAAGTCGTTGTAGAGGGCGACCCGCAGCGTGCCGCGCTTGCGGACCTGATCGAGCAGCGTGCCGTCCTGCGCCGCCGCCGGCTGCAGGGCGACCCACGCGGCCAGCAGCGCCAGCGCCCAGAGGCGCCGCAGCGGCACGCGCTCAGGGCTCACGCCGGGTTTCCAGGTAGGCCTTGATCGCCCAGATCGCCTCCTGCGACAGGATGCCCTCGAAGGGCGGCATGTAGACCGCACCGTTGCGCACCTTGCCGCGCAGCACCGAGGCCAGGTAGTACTGATCGGTCTCCTTGTCGATGTCGAGCTTGCGCAGGTCCGGCGCGATGCCGCCCGAGACCGCCTCCAGTCCGTGGCAGCGGGCGCAGTTCTGGTTGTACGCCGAGGTTCCGACGCGTATGGCCTCCTTGTCCTTGCGGTAGGGGTTCTCGTCGCGAATCTCGGTGCCCAGGGGTTTGAGCGAACTCACGTCTACCGCCTGCGGCGTGACGTCTCCGTGGGCGCGTACGGCGGCCGGGGCGGCGAGCAGCAGCGCCAGCGACAACGGCAGGATGATGAACTGACTCTTCACGTCGATCTCTCTCCATCGTGGCGCGGGGCACCCGCCCCGCCGAGTGCCCTGGAAGCATGTCGCATGCCACGGCCTCGAAAGGCGTGGCGCGGCGCAGCAGTCGACATGCTGCGGTGCAAATTGTTACACCCGCGGCTCGTTGGTACAGTCGCTGTCCGGTCGCCGCCCGAAGCGGCGCTTTTTCGTGATCCGCCACAGGGGCGCAGGGACGGGCGATGCAGGAATTCTTCGGCGATCCAGGCGAGGCTCAGCGCGCCCATTCGGCCTTGCGCAGCGCCGGTGACATCCCGCGCGGCGTGCTGCCGCCGGTGATCGAGACGTCCTGGGACCGCTGCCTCGCCCACGGCCTGGAAGCCGACCGCCGCCAGGAGATCGAACTGCACTCGCGCGAGGTGCTGGACGTCGAGCGCGAGCGCAACGCCGAACTGCTGCGCCAGGCGATCCCGGTCATGTCGATGCTGCACGCCCAGATCGCCAATTCCGACAGCATGGTGATACTCACCGATGCCTCGGGCTTCATCCTGCACGCGGTCGGCGATCCGGGATTTCTCGACCGCGCCTCGAAGGTGGCGCTGTCGCCGGGCGTCGAATGGTCGGAACGCAGCAAGGGCACGAACGCGATCGGCACGGCGCTGGTCGAGCGCAACCCGGTGCTGGTGCACGGCCCGCAGCATTTCTTGAGCGCGAACCACTTCCTGACCTGCTCGGCCTCGCCGATCTTCGATTCGCGCGGCCAGCCGGCCGGCGTGCTGGACGTCACCGGCGACTGGCGCGGCGGATCGCGCCACAGCATGGCGCTGGTCAGCATGTCGGTGCAGACCATAGAGAACCAGATCTTCGCCAACGCCTTCCCCGAGGGCATCGTGCTGCGCTTCCACACCCACCAGGAGATGGTCGGCACCGCCTTCGAAGCGATGGTCGGCATCGACCCGGAAGGCGGCCTGCTCTCGGCCAACCGCAGCGCCTGCCGGCTGCTCGGCACGAAGATCGAGGAACTGCGCACGCGCAGCTTCGCCTCGGTGTTCAACCTGCCGGTCAAGGCGCTGTTCGACCACCTGCTGCTGCACGGCACCGAATGCATCGAGATGCGGCTGCGCAGCGGCGTGCCGGTCTATGGCCGGCCGCAGCCCGGCTGCCGCAGCCGCGCCCCGGTGCGCATCTTCGCCTTCGACGGCCCCGGCGAGGGCCGCCGCCCGGCCGGGCCTTCCTGCGACCCGTCGCGCGGGCCGGCCCCGGTGGGCCTCGCTCTGGAGCGATTGCGTACCGGCGACCTGCAAGTCGAGGCGACGATCGAGAAGGCGCGCAAGGTGCTCGGGCGCGACGTGCCGATCCTGATCCAGGGAGAGACCGGCACCGGCAAGGAGCTGCTCGCCAACGCCATCCATGCCGACGGCCCGCGGCGCGGCCGCCCCTTCGTCGCGGTGAATTGCGCCGCCATCCCGGAGGGGCTGATCGAATCGGAGCTGTTCGGCTACGAGGAAGGCGCCTTCACCGGCGCGAAGCGCCGGGGCTACCAGGGCCGGATCCTGCAGGCCAACGGCGGGACCCTGTTCCTGGACGAGATCGGCGACATGCCGCCGGCGCTGCAGGCCCGGCTGCTGCGGGTGCTGCAGGAGCGGGTGGTGACGCCGCTGGGCAGCGTCAAGTCCCACCCGGTGGACGTGGCGATCATCTGCGCGACGCACCGCAAGTTGCGCGACCTGGTGGCGCGCGGCCAGTTCCGCGGCGACCTCTACTACCGGCTGAACGGGCTGACCGTGTCGCTGCCGCCGCTGCGCGAGCGCGGCGACCTGGAAGTCCTGGTCACCAGTTGCTGCAGGAGACCGCCGGGACGAACCGCAAGCCGAAGATCGATCCGGAGGTGATGGCGCTGTTCCACCGGCATCCCTGGCCGGGAAACGTGCGCCAGCTCGCCAACCTGCTGCGCACCGCCTGCAGCGTGAGCGCGTCCAGATCGGCCGGGGGAAGGTCGGCCGGCTCGGGCCGGGCCGCCGCGACGGCCGGAGCCGCCGGTCCGGCGGCCTCGGCCAGTTCGTCGAAGAAATCGTCCGGCAGGTGCTCGCGGCGTATGCGGCAGGTGCCGTCGGCCATG
>DATMWM010000155.1:0-11498 GCA_035562535.1 Rhodocyclaceae bacterium
CCTGGCGGCATCGCGCAGGGCCTGCTCGCGTGCCGTTTCCCATGTTCCGCCGGACAGGTCCCTGATCTTCTTCCACAGCGCCGGATCGGAGAAATCCGCGTCGCCTTCGCCGTAGGGCAGCAGTTCGAGCAGGCCGGGGAAGTCGCGCACCAGCCGGACGATCTGACCGGCGTCCTGGGTGATGTCGAGCAGCGAAAGCCTGGCCTGGGTGGGATTGCGGCCGGTCAGCCAGCGTACCGCCTCGTGCGAGCCGAAGTTCGGCGTGCCCAGCATGAGGAAGCGGCTGTTCGGGATTCGCCTGATCCGTTCCCAGGCAGCCGCGCCCGCGCCGCCGTCGGCGATCATCGCGCGCACCACCAGGCCGCCCATCGAGTGCGCGACCAGGTGCACCGGCTGGCTCTCGCGTTCCGCCCGCGGCAGCCATTCCTCGAGCCGGGCCGCAAGGCTGCGCGCCGCGGCGCGCACCGACAGCCGCCAGTCGTAGCCGAAGACCTCGACCCGATGGCTGCGCGAGAGGAACTCCAGCAGCGGCCCGTAGAAATCGTCGATCGGATCGCCCGGCTCGATGCCGCCGCGCCCGACGGCGAGCCTCTTCAGCCCGCCCAGCAGCAGGGCGCCGTAGTTGAGCCAGACAGGATCGCCGTCGGCCCGCAGATGGCTGCCCATGATGCCGGGAACGACCACCGCCAGCGGCCGCGGCGCGCCCGCCCCGCGGCTGCGCGCGGCGGCCTCGCGCCAGCGCGGCGCCTCCTTCTGGGCGGCGGCGATCGGCAGGAATCCGGCCTCGTCGCCGTCGGCCCGCGTCAGCCCGTCGGCCAGCCAGCGCACGCTGCGCGCGTTGGCGAAATAGCTGAAGTGGTTGACCGCCGGCCCCTCGTCCTTGCGGAAGCGCGCGCCCCTGTCCGGGCGGCGCAGCCCGCCGGACATCGAGCCGGTGTTAACCACCAGGTCGTGATCGGCCCCGTAGAACCAGTCGGTGGCGAGGATCTTGAGCTGCTGCCACAGCGACTCGCCCTCGATGTCCCCGGCGATGACCGTCAGGTCCGCGCTGGTCTGCAGAATCGGGTGGTGCAGCAGCCGGGTCAGGGCGGAGCCGGGCATCATCGCCTCGAGTCCGGGCAGCGTGCGCGGGTCGGTTCGCGCCTTGACCACGCCAAGCAGGAAGTCCAGGCCGTCGGCGAACAGCCCCTCGCCGGCCGTAGTCGCGCCGACGAAGTTCAGCACCGACAGCCAGCGGTCCAGCCGGCCCGATGCCAGCGTCGTGCCGCGCGCCGGGCAGGCCACGCGCACGAAGCGGGCGACCTTGAGCTTCGCGGCCTCGCGGACGAGCTGCGACAGCCGTTCCCGGTCCTGCGCGTAGGCTGCGTCGCGCGCCTGCAGCGCCTCCTCGTCCAGCGGCGACAGGCCGAGCTGCAGCGCGATCGTGCGGTCGGCGGAAAACAGCGCGTCGAGCTGCTCCGCCGGCAGCGCGGCATCCAGGTTCCGGCAGCCCCCCAGGCACAGCGACTCGCCCACCAGCCCGCCGCGGGAATGGCTGACCAGGTGCAGCTCCGCGCCTTGCGGCAGCAGGCGGGCCAGATCGAGCGCGTTGGCGATCGGGCTCTCGGTGAAGCTGCGGTGCTCGAAGGCGAATACCCGGTCGCCATAGCGCGCCCGCAGCCGCTGCCGCGCCGCCCTGCCCTCGCGGTTGTCGTCCGCCCAGAGCTTGCCGAAGCTGCCTTTGCAGCTCGATGCCGTGCCGTGCAGGAAGACCAGGATCGGCCCCCGGTCGGCCGGAATCGCTTCGCCCTGCGCCAGCGGCGACAGGCCGAATGCGTCGTCCAGGCTGCAGCGGTAGAGCCCGGGCGGGTTGCCGCCGAGCTGCCGCTCCTCCACCCTGCGGCCGAGGCCGCGCGCCGCCTTCTCCGTCAGGTCGATGCCGAAGAAATCCAGCAGCTTGATCCCCAGTCCGAGCGCGCCCCGCTCCCCGCGCGTGCCGCGCGCCGGCGCGAGCGCGCCGAACTCCCAGGCGGCCCCGCCGTCGCGGCCGAGCGCCTCGCGCCCGTACTCCCTAACGAGGTCGTCCGCCCGGCTCCACAGGACGAAGCCGTTCTCCAGTTCGACCCGCACGACGTCGTCGGCCGATACCTCCAACTCGCCGGTCACCCCCTCGCGCGCCGTGCCGGGAACCAGCCGGCGCTTCGGCCGGACGCCGATTCCTGCGGCCTTCGGCCAGTCCTGTTTCGCGATCTCGCTCACCGTGCCGCGTACGCGCAGACCGTTCGGATTCATGGGCGTCCTCTCGTTCAATTCGTATCGAAGCCGCGGCAGGCGCGCGGGCCGAGGCCGGGCGCCGCCCGTCGCGCATAGCATACGGCAGCCGCGGCCGTGAAAGGCAGCCGGCGGGCGCACCGCGCTGCGCGACCTGCCCAGCCTGAGGAAATCGCCGCCGTGGCCGTAGATGGTGGGGAGCCCGCATCCATCGCGAAATCAATCGGCATCCGGAGGAGATCATGAGCGCCAGCGCCCCGCGACGTCCATCCCGCGCGCAACGCATGGACCGCATCGCCCAGGCATTCCAAATCGGTATCGCCAACGCGCGCCCGGACGCCGCCGCGGCGAGGCCAGTGCGCGCCCCCGCTCCCGCCAAGCGACCGCCCGATTCCGGCGGACCCTTGCCGGCATGGATCGGCATGAAGCGGGACGGCCGCGAGCCAGGCGATCGCGCGCCCTCCGATTTCTCGCATCTGCACCGCAGCCTGGCCGCGGGCGAGCCGATTCCCCAGGCTCCGGGCCTGCTCGAGCAGATCAGGGGCCTGTCCCGCCTGCTGGCACGGCACCCGCTGTCGCGCCAGGAGGAAGAGGCGCTGCGCGGCGAGGACGAGCCGGGACAACCAGACGCCTCTCCGGAGGCGGACACGGCGGACGCCGAGGACGAAGCCTTCGCCTAGGCCGGTCCACCTCGCAGCACTCGCCCGCTCGCAGTTCCAGCCGCGCCTGGCCTATTCCCAACCGGCAAGCGTGATCTTGCCGCGGGTGCGCCCGCTCTCGATCAGCGCGTGCGCATCGCGCAGCGTCCGCGCACTGATCGGCCGCAGCGTCTGTGTCGCGGTCGTGCGCAACCGGCCGGCGTCCACCAGCGCGGCGACCTCGTTCAGCAGCCGACCCTGCGCCGCCATGTCCGGCGTCTGGAAAAGCGAGCGGGTGAACATCAGCTCCCAGTGCAGCGACAGGCTCTTGCGCTTGAGCGCCTTGACGTCGATCGGCTGCGGATCGTCGATCAGCGCGATCCGGCCCTGCGGCATGGCCGCCTCGACGATCGCGTTCCAGTGCCGGTCGGTCTGGGTGAGCGAGGCGACCAGGTGCACCTGCGGCCAGCCGATGGCGGCCAGCTGGGGCGCGAAGGCCTGCGCGTGGTCGATCACGTGATGAGCCCCGAGATCCAGGCACCAGGCGCGCGTTTCGGGGCGACTCGCGGTGGCGATCACGGTCAGGCCGGTGAGCTGGCGCGCGATCTGGATCAGCATCGAGCCGACGCCGCCGGCCCCGCCGATGACCAGCAGGCTCGCCCCGTCGCCGCCGCCCCGCGCGACGCCGAGCCGGTCAAAGAGCAGCTCCCAGGCGGTGATGCTGGTCAGCGGCAGCGCCGCCGCCTCGGCGTCCGGGAGCGTGGCCGGGGCGTGTCCGACGATGCGTGAATCCACCAGGTGGAACTCCGCATTGGTACCCGGCCGGTCGATCGCTCCGGCATAGAACACCCGGTCGCCGACCGCGAAGCCGCGCGCTTCGGCGCCCAGGGCTTCCACCGTTCCGACCGCGTCCCAGCCGAGCACCTCGACCTGGCCGGGTTGCGGTTCGCGGCTGCGGCGCACCTTGGTGTCGACCGGGTTCACGGAGATTGCCGTCACCCGGACCCGCAGGTCGTGCGGGCCGGGTTCGGGCAGCGGCAGTTCGACATCGATCAGCGCGTCGGCGCGCGAGATTTCGCCGGACTGGCGATAGGCGACGGCCTTCATGCGATTCCTCCCGGGGGGTGAGCGGCTTCGAGATCGGCGCTGCGGGAGAGACTCTGGCGCCCGCAGCGCCGACTTGCATCGCCAGAGCGTAACAAATGCGCCCCGTCCGCGGAACCATTCCTTCCGTGCCGGGCGGATCGCGTCGGCGCCGGCGAGGCACCGGGCGCCCGAGTGCCGGAAGCGACCCGTCCGATCCCGGGCCGGCTTTGGATCCCGGCAAGGTCCGGCGGCGCTTGACACCTGCCGCGGCGGCTCCTAATATTCAACCGTTTGGTTGAATATAGACGACGAGATGGCCGCCACGCTCCTGATCCTGAACGACCCACCGTATGGCAGCGAGCGCAGCTACAACGGCCTGCGTCTGGCCATCGCCCTGGTCAAGGCCGAAGGCCAGCGGGTGCGCGTGTTCCTGATGGGCGACGCGGCGTCCTGCGCCAGGACTGGCCAGAAGGTGCCGCAGGGTTATTACAACATCGGCGACATGCTCGGCATGGCGGCGCGCCGCGGCGCCGAGATCGGCGTGTGCGGCACCTGCATGGATGCGCGCGGCATCGCCGAGGCCGATCTCGTGGAGGGCGCACGCCGCGGCACGATGGCGCAGCTCGCCGAATGGGTCCTTGCTGCAGACAAGGTGCTGGTGTTCTGATCCGCAGGGTCCTGCCGACCGAAACACCGTCCTCGCCGGACATCCGATTCACCCCAGGATGATGCTCCCGCGCAAGGGCATCCGGGCGGGTGCGGTCCTCGCCGGACTGATCTGTGTCATCGCCGCGGGCACCCACAGCCGGGCGACCCGCGCGGCCGAACAGGCGCAACCGGTCGAAGACCCCGCGGCCGTGCGGCCCGACTGGCAGACCGCCGACCGCGGCGCGATGCTCGGCGTCAGCCGCCTCTCCCCGGGCCAGGTGCATGCCTTCTACCGGGCGAGAGGTTTCGATTCCGAGGCCGCCGCCGAATACGCCGCCGCCTGCGTGTTCCAGATGGTGCTGCGAAACGATGCCGCCGGCGGTACTCTTGCCAGTCGCCTGGCGGACTGGAGAATACGGACGGCGGCCGGGACGCAGCGCTTCGTGCCGCTGGAGGCCTGGGAGCGCGAGTGGTCCCGCCGCGGCGTGTCCGAGGCGGCGCGCATCGCCTTCCGCTGGGCGCAGTTTCCGCCGCTGCAGGACTTCGCTCCCGGCGACTGGATCATGGGCATGGTGGCGCTGACGCCGCGCCCGAAGGGCAAGTTCGAACTGGACTACACATGGAGCATCGATGGCATCTCACATCGCGGCACGCTGCGCGGCCTTGAGTGCGCGGCTGGGGACTGACTGGCGGCTCTGCCTGGCCGCACTGTTCCTGCTGATCGCGCCCCAGGCGGCGGCGCAGTCCCCTGCTCCTCGCGGCCTGAGCACCGTGGCCGGCGCGCCGCCGGCGCCCGAGATCGCCCTGTCGGACGTCGACGGCAAGCCGGTCAGGCTATCGGAATTGCGCGGCAGGGTGGTGCTGGTGAATTTCTGGGCCACCTGGTGCCCGCCCTGCCGCAAGGAGATCCCCTCGCTCACCCGGCTGCAGAGGATGTTCAAGCCGGAGCAGCTGCGGGTGCTGGCGGTGAACGTCGGCGAGGACGAGGAGACGGTGTTCAGCTTCGTCCCCGACCCGGGGTTCACCATCCTGCTCGACCTGAAGTCCGCCAGCCTGCGCGCCTGGCAGGTGCGCAGCCTGCCGGCCACTTTCGTCGTCGACCCGGAAGGCCGCATCGTGCTGCGCGCGGTGGGCGGGCGCGAGTTCGACGACCCGGCAATCCTCGCGCAGCTGCGGGAACTCGTGCGGCCCTGAACGACGGGGCGCGCCCCCGTCGTGGCGAGCCAGCGGCCGCCCCGTGCATCAGATCTGCACCGGCAGCCCGGCTGCCTTCCATTCCGGAAAGCCGTCCTCCAGCCTTCGCGCCTTGTAGCCCTTCTGGCGCAGCAGGACGACGGCGTCCACCGAGAGCAGGCAGTACGGCCCGCGGCAGTAGGCGACGACCTCCTTCCCTTTCGGCAGCTTCCGCAGGTGGCCGGCCAGGGTGTCCGCCGCGATGTTGATCGCTCCCGGCAGGTGGCCGGCCGCGTACTCCTCGGCCGGGCGCACGTCGAGCACGGTCACCAGGCCGAGCTGGGCGCGCTCCAGCAGCTCTGCCGCCGGGATCGGTTCGAGGTCGTCGCGGGCGGTGACATAAGCGCGCAGCAGCTGCTCGACCTCGGCCAGGCGGCTCTCGGCCACCTCTCTCAGCGCCGCCAGCAGATCCACCACGTCGGGCCCCGCCAGCTCGTAGAACACCCGCACGCCCTCCTTGCGCGCCTGCACCAAGCCGGCGTGGCGCAGCTCCTGCAGGTGCTTGGAGGCATTGGCCATCGACAGCCGCGCGAGGTTCGCCAGATCCTCGACGCTGCGCGGCCCCTGGGCCACGAACTCCAGCAGCTCCAGCCGATTGGCATGTCCCAGCGCCTTGGCCACCCGGGCGAGCTGGGCATACACGTCCTGCTTGAAATTGCCGCTTGACGCCATCGCGCTATCTTTCTACTATTCAACCGATTGGTTGATTATTTGAACCCTATCCGTCCGGCCCGCGGGCACACGCTGGAGTTTAGGAGGAGCGACGATGACATTCAACGAGTTTGCGCTGGCCCACGAACCGGCGATCCGGCTCGGAGCGTTCTTCGGCGTGTTCGCCGTGATGGCGCTCTGGGAGGCCGCCTCGCCGCGGCGCGAGAGGCTTTGTCCCCGACGCGTGCGCTGGGTCGCCAACCTCGGTCTGGCGGCTCTCGACAGCGTGGTGTTGCGGCTGGCATTCCCGATGGCCGCCGTGGCCTTCGCCGTGCTGGCAGCCGAACGCGGCTGGGGCCTGCTCAACGCCTTCGCCTTGCCCGGCTGGGCCGCCCTGGTGGTGGCCGTGGTCGCGCTCGACTTCGCCATCTATCTCCAGCACGTGACGTTCCACGCCGTGCCCGCGCTCTGGCGGCTGCACAGGGTGCACCACGCCGACCCGGACTACGACGTCACCACCGGCGCGCGCTTCCACCCGATCGAGGCCGTGCTGTCCATGGCGATCAAACTGGCCGTCATCGCGGTGCTCGGGGCGCCGGCCGCCGCGGTTCTGGTGTTCGAGGTGCTGCTCAATGCAACTGCCATGTTCAACCACGCCAACCTCCGACTCCCGCCGCGGGTCGACCGGCTCCTCCGCAGCCTGGTGGTGACGCCGGACATGCACCGCGTGCACCATTCGATCGAGGTGGCCGAGGCGAACAGCAACTTCGGCTTCAATCTGCCGTGGTGGGACCGCCTGTTCGGCACCTATCGCGCCGCAGCCCGCCTGCCGCAGGAGCGCATGGCGATCGGCGTGAAGGGCCTCACGGGCAGCGAGCGCTGCGTGCGCCTGACCGGCCTGCTGGCGCTGCCCTTCGTCGGTGCTGGAGCCGACCCCGCCATCGGCCACGTTCTGGAGCCGACCCGCGAGGCGCCCTAGTGCCGGGCAAGGCGCAGCACAGCGCGCCTGTGCTCCGGCCGCTGGCCCGCGCGCCGCATCCGCACCGGTTCGACTGCCTCGCCGGGTGGGCAGATCACCAGTCCCGCCCCGCGCGCGAGAAGCGCTCGGCGAGGAAGTCGATCAGCGCGCGCACCTTCGGCAGGACATGCTTCCTCGTCGGATAGACCGCATAGATGCCCAGTTCGATCGACCTGTAGCCGGGCATCAGTTCGACCAGCGTGCCCGCGGCGATGTCCTCGCCCACCAGGAAGCCCGGCTGCAGAATCACACCCTGGTCCGCCAGCGCCATGGCGCGGCAGGTGTCGCCGCTGTTGGTGTGCATGCAGGGGGTGGTCTTCACGCCGACCCGCCCGCGCGGGCCGTCGAAGTGCCACTCGTCGCGGGTGGACCAGTAGCTGTAGGCGATCACGGCGTGCCCGGCCAGGTCGTCGGGATGCTGCGGCAGGCCATGCTTCGCGAGGTAGCCCGGCGAGGCGCACAGGCGCATGCGCGTGCTGGCCAGCCGCCTGCTTACCAGCGTGGAACTGGGCAGCGTGGCGATGCGTACCGCCAGGTCGTAGCCTTCTTCCACCAGGTCGACCACCCGGTCGGCGAGCGTCAGGTCGAGTTCGACCCGCGGATGGCGCTCGCGAAACGCGCCCCACAGCGGCGCGAGGTGGCGGATGCCGAAGGTCACCGGGGCGTTCACCCGCAGCAGCCCGCTGGCGGCGCCGCTGCGCGCGCTGATCTCGTCCTCGGCCTCGTCCATCCCGGCCAGGAGTTCCTTGCAGCGGGCGTGGAACACCTGCCCCTCGTCGGTCAGCGACAGCCGGCGCGTCGTGCGGTGCAGCAGCCGCACCCCCAGGCGGGCCTCGAGTTCGCCGACATGGCGCGATACCGCCGCCTTCGACATGCCCAGCGCATCGGCCGCCCGGACGAAGCTGCCGGCATCGACCACGGCCGCGAAGGTCTGCATCTCCAGGAAGCGATCCATGGTCCGTCCCGCGCGTGGGAGAGGTTCTACCGGCCGCGAGTCTACATTGCCTTGACGCGGATGCCCCGGCTTGCGAGCAGCGGCGCCATCGGCTGCCCCCTGTCGCGAAGCCGATCCGGATCGCCCGCCGGCGCGCCCTACCCGGCGGGATCGCCTGCGCAGAGCTGTGCCACGACCGACAGCAGCTTTTCGGGATCGACCGGCTTGTGCAGGACTCTCCAGCACGTCGCCACGAGACTGCCGACGACGCCGGCCGCCGTGTCGCCGGTTACGACCACGGCCTTGACCGGATACGCGGCGCGACTTTGCAGTTCGGTCAGCAGTTCCACCCCGTCGAGGCGCCCGGGAAGCCGGAAATCCGTGACGTAGAGGTCGGCGCCGGCCGCTCGCGCGTCGGCCAGCAGTTCTTCCGCGCACGGATAGACGGACACCTCGGCGCCCAGGGATTCGAACCACAGGCGCAGCGACTCGGCGACCAGGGTATCGTCCTCGGCGACGACGATGCGCCGGCCGTCGAGTCGAGGTCGGTCGCGCCCGGCCGTTTCCAGGTCCGCAGGCCGACTGTCGCCGCCTGCCGTGCGCACGCACTGGGCGGGGATCGACAGTTCGAAGACGCTGCCCCGGTCCTGCCGCGAGCGGCATGCGATCCCGTAGCCCAGCAGCGCCGCCAGGCGCCTGACGATCGACAGGCCCAGGCCGAGGCCCTGGGTGCGATCCCGCTGGCGGTTGTCGACCTGGAAGAACTCGTCGTAGATCAGCGGCAGGTCGTCCGGCGCGATGCCGATGCCGGTGTCCCAGACCTGGATCAGCAGCCGCTCGCCGCGCGCACGGGCGCCCACCAGCACCCCGCCGCGCCGGGTATACCTGAGCGCGTTGCCGATCAGATTGCGCAGCATGCCGGCCAGCAGTTGCGGATCGGTGCGCAGCTCGATCGCCCGTTGGGGGAAGCAGAGCTTGAAGCGCAGTCCCTTCTCGATTGCCGCCGCCGAGAACTCCTGGTCGATCTGCTGGAAGATGCGGTGCAGGTCCACCCACTCCAGCCGCGGCCGGACCGCCCCGGCGTCCAGCCGCGAGATGTCCAGGAGCGCGTCCAGCAGGCCGCCCAGTGCCGAGGCGGCGCGTTCCAGGCTGTTCACGATCTGCCGCTGCTCGTCGTCGAGCGGCGTTCTCGCCAGGGCGGAGGCGAACAGCGCGACGGCCTGCATGGGCTGACGCAGATCGTGACTGGCTGCAGCCAGGAACCGGGACTTGGCCACGCTCGCCACTTCGGCGGCCTTTTTCGCGGCGAGCAGCTCGCTCTCGGCGTGCTTGCGCGCCGTGATGTCCTCGGCGATGCCGGTGAAGTGGATGATCTGGCCGGCTTCGTCGCGCACGGGAAAGGCGCGGGCGGATATCCAGCGGGTCTGTCCGTCCGGCCGCAGGATCTGGTAGTCGGGAAAGCTCACCACCGCGCACCGGGCAAGCGTGTGCGGCGCGGGAATGGCGGCAAGCAGCGCCGGCCGGTCGGAATCGATCACCGCGTCCAGCCATGCCATGCCGTTCTCGTAGAGAGCCTCGGCCGGCCGGCCCCAGATCCGCTCGTAGGCCGGGCTGAGGTAGAGCACGTTCCGCCAGTCGGGCGAGACGATCCAGAACACCTCCGGGATCGTCTCGGCGATCTGCCTGAACTTCGCCTCGCTCGTTTCAAGGCGCGCCTGGGCCAGCACCTGCTCGGTCAGATCCTGGACGAAGGCCAGTATGTGCGCTTCGCCCTCGATGACGATGATCTCGGCGGAGATGGCGACGTTGCGCAGCGCCCCGTCGCGCCGGCGGAACACGGCGGCATAGCCTGCCAGCCGCTGGCTGCGCCGCAGGCTGTCGATCCAGGCGCGACGCGCCTGCGCTTCCGGCCACAGGCCGACCTCGATCGAGGTCCTGCCGACCAGATCACTTGCCGGCCAGCCGAACAGCGTGTCGTACATGCCGTTGACCGCGATGAAGCGCCCGTCGTCGAGGCGGGCGATCGAGGCCGCCAGCGGACAGGCTGCGAATGCAGCCGCGAAACGCGCCTCGCGCGCCCCCGACGGGCCGTCTGTCCCTGGGCGGCCGGCGACATCCCGCCCCGTCCCGTCCGGGCCGGTCCGATGCGGAAGCTGTTCTGCTGATTCGCCCATCCCGAAGTTCCTCGCACCCGGCCCTGCGCTGCGCTTCCTCCGCCACCATGCCGGTCCGGTCCCGGCGAAGGCTGACCGGGGGACGCATCCAAGAATACCGCCCGGATGCCAGCCGATTCTACCTTGATGCGCGCCGCCGGAAGCGGCGATACCCACAACGCATCGCCGGCCAGGCCGGCGCAGCCGCGCGTGCGGGAATCTAGTCGCCGCAACCTATACGCTGCCACCGATCTCTGGGATCATCGGCGTCCTGGCTCACTTCTGCGGAATCCCCATGACTGCCACCGCCCCGCTCCCCCGCTACAGCGTCGGCGAGGAAATCGCCAACACGCTGATCCACGGGCTGGGCATCGTGCTTTCGATCGCCGGACTTGCGGTGCTGACGAGCTACGCCGCGCTGCACGGCGACGCCTGGGACGTGGCCGCGAGCGCGGTGTTCGGCGCGGCGCTGATCCTGTGCTACACGACCTCGACGCTCTACCACGCGATTCCGCTGGAACGCGCGCGCCGCGTGCTGCGCGCCCTGGACCATTCCGCGATCTTCCTGCTGATCGCCGGCACCTATACGCCCTTCATGCTGATCAGCCTCGGTGGCACGCTCGGCTGGACCATGCTGGCGGTGATCTGGGGCCTGGCGGCGATCGGGATCGCCGCCCGCCTCGTGCTCAAAGGCCGGCGGCACGGCTTCGTGATCGCCTGCTACCTGGCGATGGGATGGGCGGTCGCTTTCGCCATCAAGCCCCTGGTCGAGAGTCTGGGCTCCGGCGGTCTGGCGCTGCTGGTGGCCGGCGGACTTGCCTACACGGTCGGCGTGGCTTTCTACGTGTGGCGGCGCCTGCCCTACAGCCACGCGGTCTGGCACGGAT
>DATMWM010000156.1:0-5160 GCA_035562535.1 Rhodocyclaceae bacterium
GTCTCGCCCTGGTCCTCGGTGAGCGCCAGCAGGAACATCTCCGAGGCGATGAACTGGTCGCCGCGCTTCTGCGCCTCCTTGTCCGTGAGGTTGAGCAGGTTCGAGAGGTCGCGCCCGACCTGCACCTCGCCGCCGGTGCCCTGCACCTTGGGCAGCCGCTCGACCGAGCGCTCCAGCGCCTGCTTCAGCGCCCCGACGTTGCAGCCGGCGCGCTGGAGCAGCGAGGACGTGGCGCCGTCCTCCTGGTCGAGCAGGGCCAGCAGCAGGTGCTGCGGCTCGATGGTGGCATGGTCGCGCCCGACCGCGATGCTCTGGGCATCGGCCAGGGCCTGCTGGAACTTGGTGGTCAGCTTGTCGAATCTCATCGTCGTCGGCTCCGCGCCTGTCTGATCGCTGAATCGCAGATGGGGGCCGGGGGCGCGGTTTCAAGCGGCCGGCGGCACCCGACCGCGCCGGGCGAGCCGCCGGGCGCGCTTGACGCAGGACGCGGCTTTCGCGAGCATCCGCGCTTGGCCGCACCCCCAGGGAATCACCTCCAGGAACCGCCTCATGACCGACCCCCTGCGCACCCACCCGCTGCTCGCCTCCCGCTCCCTCTCGCCCAAGGGCAAGGTGGTCACCGCCCGCGAGGCGGTGCAGTTGATCCGCGACGGCGACACGGTGGCCACCGGCGGGTTCGTCGGCATCGGCTTCGCCGAGAACATCGCGGTGGCGCTGGAGGAGCGATTCCTGGCGAGCCGCGAGGAAGCGCCCGAGGCGCAGGGCAGCCCCCAGGGCCTGACCCTGGTCTATGCCGCCGGCCAGGGCGACGGCAAGGAGCGAGGGCTGAACCACCTCGGCCACGAGGGCCTGGTCCGGCGCGTGATCGGCGGCCACTGGGGCTTGGTGCCAAAGCTGCAGCAACTGGCCATCGCCAACCTGATCGAGGCCTACAACCTGCCCCAGGGCGTGATCACTCACCTTTACCGCGACATCGCCGCCGGCAAGCCCGGCACGATCACCCGGGTCGGGCTGGCCACCTTCGTCGACCCGCGCCAGGGCGGCGGCAAGATCAACGAGCGCACCACGGCGGACGTGGTCGAGCTGATCACCCTGGACGGCCGCGAATACCTGTTCTACAAGGCCTTCCCGATCCATGTCGGAATCATACGCGGCACCACCGCCGACCCGGACGGCAACGTCACCATGGAGAAGGAGGCACTGACGCTGGAGGCGCTGGCGATCGCCACCGCCGCGCGCAATTCCGGCGGCATCGTGATCGTGCAGGTGGAGCGGGTCGCCGAGCGCGGCACCCTGAATGCGCGCCAGGTGAAGATCCCCGGCATCCTCGTGGACTGCGTGGTGCCCGCGGAGAAGCCCGAGTACCACATGCAGACCTTCGCCGAGGCCTACAGCCCGGCCTTCTCCGGCGAGATCCGCGTGCCGGCCTCCTCGATCCCGGCGATGGAGCTCTCGGAGCGCAAGATCATCGCCCGGCGGGCCGCCCTTGAGCTGCGGCCGAACGCGGTGGTCAACCTGGGCATCGGCATGCCCGAGGGCGTGGCCAGCGTGGCCGCCGAGGAAAAGGTGATCGACCTGCTCACGCTCACCGCCGAACCGGGCGTGGTCGGCGGCGTGCCGGCCGGCGGGCTGAACTTCGGCGCCGCCACCAACGCCCAGGCGATCATCGACCAGCCGAGCCAGTTCGACTTCTACGACGGCGGCGGCCTGGACGTCGCCTTTCTCGGCCTGGCCCAGGCCGACCGCCACGGCAACCTGAACGTCAGCAAGTTCGGCCCGAAGCTGGCGGGAGCCGGCGGCTTCATCAACATCAGCCAGAACGCCAAGAAGGTGGTCTTCGTCGGCACCTTCACCGCCGGCGGCCTGGACGTGCGGGCGGAAGACGGCCGGCTGCGCATCGAGGTGGAAGGCCGCGCGCGCAAGTTCGTCCGGGAGGTCGAGCATCGCACCTTCAGCGGCGAGTACGCCGCGGCCAGCGGCCGTCCGGTGCTCTACGTCACCGAGCGCTGCGTGTTCCGCCTGCGCGCCGAGGGCCTGGAACTCGTCGAAGTGGCGCCGGGCATCGACGTCGAGCGCGACATCCTGGCCCACATGGACTTCGCGCCGCTGGTGCCCGCGCCGCCCGCGCTCATGGATGCGCGCATCTTCCGCGAGGAGCCGATGTCCCTGCGCGAGGACCTGCTGGCGGTGCCGCTCTCCGAGCGCTTCGTCCTGGACCTGCAGCAGAACCTGTTCTTCGTGAACCTCGAAGGCCACGCGGTCAGGACGCTCGCCGACGTCGAGGCGGTACGGCAGGCGGCCGAGGCAAAGCTGGCGCCGCTCACGCACCGCGTGGCGGCGATCGTCAATTACGACAACTTCACGATCGCCCCGGACGTCCTGGACGCCTACACCGCCCTGGTGCGCAGCCTGGTGGATCGACACTACTCCGGCGTGACCCGCTACACCACCAGCACCTTCCTGCGCATGAAGCTCGGCGAGGCGCTCGCCAAGCGCGATCTCTCGCCGCACATCTACGAGAGCGCCGAGGAGGCGCGGGCGAACCTGGCGCGGATGGAACGCGCCGGCCGGGCCGCCGATCCGGGCCCCCTGCCCGCGTAAACCACGCCGCCGCTGATATTCCCGGGCCGATGTGATAAATTTTGCTGCGCAGGCATAAAAGGATTTTGCCGCCTCGCGTTTTCAACCCATCACCCCCCGGAGGATCCATGGCGACCAAGCAGCAGGAGCAGTTCAGCGAGCTTCAGCAGAAGAACATCGACGCCGCGATGCGGCTGGCGCAGCTTTCCATCGAGAACTCACAGCGCATCATGGAACTCCAGGTGGAGACCGCCAAGGCGCTCTTCGAGGAGAGCATGCACAACGCCAAGGCGCTGACGGAGTTGAAGGATCCGCAGGCGGCGATGGAACTGCGCACCGAGTACGCCCGCTCGACCACCGAGAAGATGCTCGCCGCGGCCCGGCGCATCGCCGAGATCGCCACCGATACCCAGGCGCAGTTCAGCGACATCGTCGGCCAGCACATGTTCGGCGGCGGCAAGGAACTCGCCGACGCGATGCAGAAGATGTTCAGCTTCAACCCGGCCGCCGGCCAGGCAGTGCAGACCGCCATGACCACGCTGCAGCAGGCCCTGGACACGGCGCGCTCCGCCTACGACCAGATCGCCAAGGTGTCCACCGACGCCTTCACCACCATGGGCCGCGCGGCCAGCGGGGCGGCCGCCGGCGCCAAGCGCACCAAGAGCTAGCAGCAGGGTTCGTGCAGGGGCCGCGCCGGGCGCGGCCCTTCCGTTTCGCCGGTCAGCCGCCGGGGCGCTGCGCGTCCCAGCGCGCTGCCGCCTCGTCGTCGGCCTCGCGCGCCTCGACCCAGCGGCTGCCTGCCGCCGTGGTCTCCTTCTTCCAGAACGGCGCCCGGGTCTTCAGGTAATCCATGACGAACTCGCAGGCGGCGAAAGCTTCGCCGCGGTGCGCGCCGGTCACCACGACCAGGACGATGCGCTCGCCGGGCAGCAGCCGCCCGTAGCGGTGGATCACCAGCAGATCGGCCACGCGCCAGCGCCCGCGCGCCTGCGCGACGATCTCCTCCAGCGCGCGCTCGGTCATCCCCGGATAGTGCTCAAGGGTCATCTCGGACACGCCCGAGCCGTCGTTGGTGTCGCGCACCAGCCCGACGAAGCTCGCCACCGCGCCGACGTCCGTGGCGCCGCGGGTCAGCGCCCCGATCTCGGCGCCGACGTCGAAATCTTCCCGCTGCACGCGCACCGGCATGCTCAGCCTCCGGTCACCGGCGGGAAGAACGCCACCTCGTCGCCGTCGCGCAGCGCCGCGCCGGCGTCCGCCATGCGCTGATTCACCGCCATGCGCAGGCTGCGGCCCTCGGCCAGGGCCTCCCAGGCGCCGCCGCGCTCGCACAGCCGCCGGCGTAGCGCGCCCACGGTGTCCAGGCCCGGCGAGAGCGCGAAGTCCTCGCCGGCGGCGCCCAGGCGCTCGCGCAGGCCGGCGAAATAGAGGATGCGTATGCTCATCGGTTCAGTTCAGCAGGTCGGAGAAGGGCAGGAAGCGCACGGCATCGCCCGCCCGGATCGCCCGTCCCGGCGGGTTGTCCACGAGACCGTCGCCCCACACCGTCGAGGTAAGCACGCCGGAACTCTGGTTCGGGAACAGGTCCAGGCCGCCGCGCTCGTTGCGCTTCGCACGCAGGAACTCCCGGCGCGGGTCCGGTTTCAGCCAGTCGAAGTCGGCGCGCAGTTCGAGCGCGGCAGGCGTCACGTCCCCCACGCCCTGCAGGCGCAGCACGAAAGGCCGCACCAGCAGCGCGAAGGTGACGAAGCTGGACACCGGATTGCCCGGCAGGCCGACGAAGGCCGCGGGCTGCGCGCCGCGCCCGATCCGTCCGAGCGCCAGCGGCTTGCCCGGCTTGATCGCGATCTTCCACAGGTCGAGTTCGCCTTCGGCCTGCACCGCCGGCCGCAGGTGGTCCTCCTCGCCGACCGAGACGCCGCCGCTGGTGAGGATCAGGTCGTGGCCGCCGGCGGCCTCGCGCAGCGCCGCCCGGGTGGCGTCCAGCCGGTCGGGCACGATGCCCAGGTCGCTCACCAGGCAGCCCGCGCGCCGCAGCAGTCCCTGCAGCACGTAGCGGTTGGAGTTGTAGATCGCGCCGGCGGGCAGCGGCTGGCCGGGCATGACCAGTTCGTCGCCGGTGGAGAACAGGGCCACGCGCGGGCGGCGGAACACCGGCAGGCGCGCCAGCCCGACCGAGGCGGCCAGCCCCAGTTCCTGCGGGCGCAGCCGCGCGCCGGCATCCAGGATGCGCGCGCCGCGGCGGATGTCCTCGCCGGCCCGGCGGATCCACTCGCCGGGCCGCGGCAGGTGGTTGATCACCACCCCATGGTCGCCGTGCTCGCACAGTTCCTGCATGACCACGGCATCCGCCCCGCGCGGGATCGGCGCCCCGGTGAAGATGCGCGCCGCGGTGCCCGGGGCGAGCGGCGCCCCGGCGCTGCCCGCCGGGATGCGCTGCGACACCGGCAGCCGGGTGCCCGCCGCCGGCACGTCGGCGCAGCGCACCGCGTAGCCGTCCATGGACGTGTTGTCCAGCGGCGGCACGTCCAGGTCGGAATACTGCGGCTGGGCCAGCACGCGGCCGTCGGCCTCCATCGT
>DATMWM010000157.1:0-3347 GCA_035562535.1 Rhodocyclaceae bacterium
TGCTGCGGCTCGTCGTGAAGTCCGACTGTCCCGGCCGAAGCGTTGCGCGCGGCATGCCGCGCGCAACGCTTCGGCCGGGACAGTCGGACTTCACGACGAGCCGCAGCACTTCTTGTACTTCTTCCCGCTGCCGCAGGGGCAGGGGTCGTTGCGGCCGACCTTGGGGGCGGCGTGCACCAGCGGCGCCTGGGCGGGTTCGCCGTAGCGGTTGACATACGGATCGGCGTGGGGCGGCGGGACCGGGCGCGCGCGCGTGTCCCAGGCCCAGGACTTCATCTCGTCGATCGCCGAGCGCACGTAGCGGTAGTGGGTGCCCAGGTGCACAAGCGTGTCTCGGTCGTCGTGAGCATGGTGCTCGACGAAGTCGAGATCGACGAACGTCTCGTCGATCAGATCCTTGGCGAACCAGCGGCGGATGTCTTCGAGCATGGGCGCCGCCCCTACGTCCAGCGCGGCATTGACGATGGCGGTGAGGAAGTCCGGGCTGCGCTCCGGATCGCCGTCGAGCCGCGTTTCCTCCGCCGCGCCGAGGCTCGCCAGATAGTCGAGCATTTGCGTCTGCGGCACGTCGCCTTCCAGCACCCGGGTGGCGAGCGCCTCGAAACCGGCGTGGCGCGCCCAGATGCTCGCACCCTCGTCCTCGATCAGCGCGCGGATAGCCGCCTCGTCGCCGCCGCAGGTGGAGGCGAGGCAGCGGCCGAGGCCGTCAGTCAGCAGGTCGCCGAGCAGGTCGTCGAGGACCTCGTCCGGCAGTCTGGCGATCTGCGCAATCGCCGCGTGGGCGCGAACGTCGCGCTGCTGGGCCGCGAGGAACATGGCGAACAGGTGGAGCATGTAACCGGGTTCGCATGCGGCGGACGGGTCGGCGGCGGCCCGCTCCAGTTCGCCGATCAGGTACGGAGCGACCTCGACCCAGTGGGCCGCGGCCAGCGCGACCTCCTCGGCCGGGAACTTCGGCTGGATGCGCGTCAGGCGTTCCGAGATCCGCGGCCAGACATCGACGGCCCCGTTCATGTCCGGTGATAGACCTCGGCGCCCTGCTTCACGAACTCCACCGCCTTCGCCTCCATGCCCTTCTCCAGCGCCTCGGCTTCGGCGACGCCCTGCGCGGCCGCGAACTCGCGCACGTCCTGGGTGATCTTCATCGAGCAGAAGTGCGGCCCGCACATGGAGCAGAAGTGGGCGAGCTTGGCGCCCTCCTGGGGCAGGGTCTGGTCGTGGAAGCTCTTGGCCTTGTCCGGGTCGAGACCGAGGTTGAACTGGTCGTCCCAGCGGAACTCGAAGCGCGCCTTGGAGAGCGCGTTGTCGCGGATCTGCGCGCCGGGGTGGCCCTTGGCGAGATCGGCGGCGTGGGCGGCGAGCTTGTAGGTGATGATGCCGTCCTTGACGTCGTCCTTGTCCGGCAGGCCCAGGTGCTCCTTGGGCGTGACGTAACACAGCATCGCCGTGCCGTACCAGCCGATCATGGCCGCACCGATGCCGCTGGTGATGTGGTCGTAGCCCGGGGCGATGTCGGTGGTGAGCGGCCCGAGCGTGTAGAACGGCGCCTCGTCGCACCATTCGAGCTGCAGGTCCATGTTCTCCTTGATCAGCTGCATGGGAACGTGGCCGGGGCCCTCGATCATCACCTGTACGTCGTGCTTCCAGGCGGTCTGGGTGAGTTCGCCCAGGGTCTTGAGTTCCGCCAGTTGCGCCTCGTCGTTGGCGTCGTAGATCGAGCCTGGGCGCAGGCCGTCGCCCAGGCTGAAGGCCACGTCGTAGGCCTTCATGATTTCGCAGATGCCCTCGAAGTGGGTGTAGAGGAAGCTCTCCCTGTGGTGCGCCAGGCACCATTTGGCCATGATGCTGCCGCCGCGGGAGACGATGCCGGTCATGCGTCCGGCGGTCATCGGGATGTAGCGCAGCAGCACGCCGGCATGGATGGTGAAGTAGTCGACGCCCTGCTCCGCCTGCTCGACCAGGGTGTCGCGGAAGATCTCCCAGGTGAGTTCCTCGGCCTTGCCGTCCACCTTCTCCAGCGCCTGGTAGATCGGCACCGTGCCGATCGGCACCGGCGAGTTGCGGATGATCCATTCCCGCGTCTCGTGGATGTTCTTGCCGGTGGACAGGTCCATCACCGTGTCGCCGCCCCAGCGGATCGCCCAGGTCATCTTGTCCACCTCCTCCTGGATCGACGATGCCAACTGGGAATTGCCGATGTTGCAGTTGATCTTCACCAGGAAGTTGCGGCCGATGACCATCGGCTCGGACTCGGGGTGGTTGATGTTGGCCGGGATGATCGCGCGCCCGCGGGCCACCTCGGCTCGGACGAATTCCGGCGTGATCTCTTCCGGGATGCTGGCGCCGAAGGACTGGCCGCGGTGCTGGCGGCCGAGCAGCTGCGCCATCTTCTGGCCGGTCGGTCCGCAGGCGCGCAGGCTCTCCAGGTATTCCCGGCGGCGCAGGTTCTCGCGGACGGCGATGAACTCCATCTCCGGGGTGACGATGCCGCGGCGCGCGTAGTGCATCTGGCTGACATTGGCGCCCGGCTTCGCTCGGCGGGGCTGGCGGTGCAGGCCGGGGAAGCGCAGCTCGGCGAGCTTCGCGTCGCCGGCGCGGGCGCGGCCGTAGTCGCTGGTGAGCCCCGGCAGCAGTTCGGTGTCGCCGCGCTCCGCGATCCAGCCGGCGCGAAGCTGGGGCAGACCGTTGCGGATGTCGATCTTCGCCTGCGGATCGGTGTAGGGGCCGGAGCAGTCGTAGACGAACACCGGCGGATTCTTTTCGGCGCCCATGGCGGCGGGCGTGTCCGACTGGCGGATCTCGCGCATCGGCACGCGGATGTCCGGCCGGGAGCCTTCGACGTAGGTCTTGCGCGAGTTCGGCAGCGGCCGGATGGCCGCTTCGTCTACGTGGGCCTGGGTGGCGATGAATTTTTCGCTCGCGTTCATGCTTTTCTCCGTCGGGGTGTGGCGGTTTCGCCGCGATCCCTTGTAGGGTGGGTTAGCCGCAGGGCGGCGTAACCCACCATTCGCACAACCGGTGGGTTACGGCCTGCGGCCTAACCCACCCTACCGTTCTAAATCTGTTCGCCACAGAGCGTGAAAATGGTGCACCGGCCCATGCCCTGAGCCGACGTCGAGCCGGTGGGCGGCGGCGATGGCCCGGGTCAGGTACTGCTTGGCGTCGCGCACCGCGGCCGCCACGTCCGGCCGCTGCGGCAGCAGGGCGGCGATGGCGGAGGACAGGGTGCAGCCGGTGCCGTGGGTGTTCTTGGTGTCGATGCGCGGGGCCGCGAGTTCGTACATGCGGTCGCCGTCGAACAGCAGGTCGAGCGCCTCGTCGCCCGGCAGGTGGCCGCCCTTCAGCAG
>DATMWM010000158.1:0-2759 GCA_035562535.1 Rhodocyclaceae bacterium
GGCTACTGGATCGAGTGCGCCTACGCCAGCCCGACTCCGGTGCTGCGGCGCAAGCTCCCGGCCGAGGTGTCGCGCTGCGAGCTGCGCAAGCCGCTGCGGCCGGGGCGCGCCGAAGCGGCCGCGGTGCAAGTCGAATGCGCCGGCGGATCGGCGGTAGCCATGCCGGCGCGGGCGCCGGCACCGAAGGTGGTGCGCGGCCTGCTCGCGCCGGCGGCCGAGGGCTTCGTCCTGACCCGCTGCGGCAGCGCGCGCGCGCTGCCGGTGCGCGACGAGACCGGCGGGGCGCTGCGCGGCGCCTATGCCAGGGTGATGGAAGGCGGCGGCGGGCCGATGTTCGTCGAAGCCTCGGCGGCGAGCGAGCCGGAATCCGGCGGGCTGGTTCTGAGCGCGCTGCGCCGGGCGGAGCGGGAGGGCCCCGGCTGCGCGCTGGATCTGTCCCGGGTCCGCTTCAGGGCGGTCGGCTCCGAGCCCTACTGGTCGATCGAGGTCGGACCCCAACAGGCGGAGCTGCGCTCGCTCGCCATGCCGGCCGGGTTTCCGGAGCGCATGACTTTCGCCTACGCTGCGCCGAAGGTCGGGCCGGAAGCGACGGTCTATACCTTCCGCTCGGCGCTCGACCGGCTGCGCCTGACGCTGCGCCCCGGGCTGTGCGTCGAGCCGATGTCCGGTGCCTGGTTCGCCTGGAAGGCCGAGGCGGCGCTGGACGGGCGCCGCTACACCGGCTGCGCGCTCGAAGGCGACTTGGCGCGCTGAACCGTGAGCGAGGCGAGCGCTGACGGGCGCTGGCAGTTCTGGATAGACCGCGGCGGCACCTTCACGGACGTGGTGGCGCGTGCCCCGGACGGCCGGCTGCTCATCCACAAGCTGCTCTCCGAGAATCCGGAGCGCTACGACGATGCGGCGCTGGCGGGCATCCGCCACTTCCTCGGCCTGGGCCGCGGCGAGCCGATTCCCGCAGAACGCGTCGAGTCGGTGAAGATGGGTACCACGGTGGCCACCAACGCCCTGCTCGAACGCAAGGGCGAGCCGACCCTGCTGCTGATCACCCGCGGCTTCGCCGACCAGCTGCGCATCGGCTACCAGAACCGGCCGCGCATCTTCGCCCGCCGCATCGTCCTGCCCGAGCCGCTTTACGCCCGGGTGGAGGAGGCGGTCGAGCGGGTGTCGGCGCATGGCGAGACCGTCGTGCCGTTCGACGAGGACGACGCGCGGATCAAGCTGAAGGCGGCGCTGGATTCGGGCCTGCGCGCGGTGGCGATCGCTTTCCTGCACGGCTACCGCCATCCGCAGCACGAGCGGCGCGCCGCGGCGCTGGCGCGCGAACTCGGCTACGCGCAGGTGTCGACGTCCCACGAGGTCAGCCCGCTGATCAGGCTGGTCTCCCGCGGCGACACGACCGTGGCCGACGCCTACCTCTCGCCGATCCTGCGCCGCTACGTCGAGCGCGTGGCCGGCGAGCTTCCCGGCGTGCGCCTGATGTTCATGCAGTCCAGCGGCGGCCTGGCCGGTGCGGAGGCATTCCAGGGCCGGGACGCGATCCTCTCCGGGCCGGCGGGCGGCGTGGTCGGCATGGTGCGCACGGCGCGGGCGGCGGGCTTCGCCCGCGTCATCGGCTTCGACATGGGCGGCACGTCCACCGACGTGGCGCACTACGACGGCGAGGCGGGCGAGGGCTACGAGCGCAGCTTCGAGACCGTGACGGCCGGCGTGCGGCTGCGCGCGCCGATGATGAGCATCCACACCGTGGCGGCCGGCGGCGGCTCGATCCTGCGCTTCGACGGCAGCCGCTTCCGCGTCGGTCCGGACTCTGCCGGCGCCAACCCCGGCCCGGCCTGCTACCGGCGCGGCGGCCCGCTGACTGTGACCGACGCCAACCTGCTGCTCGGCAGGCTGCAGCCGGCGTTCTTTCCCGCGGTGTTCGGCCCGGGCGGCGACCTGCCGCTCGACCCGGACACGGTACGCGATCGCTTTGCCGGACTCGCCGCCGAGTCCGGCCGCACGCCCGAGCAGGCGGCGGAAGGCTTCCTGGAGATCGCGGTGGCGAACATGGCCAACGCGATCAAGAAGATCTCGGTGCAGCGCGGCTACGACGTGAGCCGATACCTGCTCAACTGCTTCGGCGGCGCCGGCGGCCAGCACGCCTGCTCGGTGGCCGACGCGCTCGGCATGACGCGGGTGCTGGCGCATCCGCTGGCGGGCGTGCTCTCCGCCTACGGCATCGGCATGGCGGACGTCTCGGCGATGCGCGAGGCGGGCGTCGAACTGCCGCTGGACGATGCGTCGATGCCGCGCTGCGCGGAGATCCTCGGCCGGATCGGCGCAGCGGCCAGGGCGGAGGTCGAGGCCCAGGGCGTGCGGCCCGATGCCGTCGAACTCAAGGCGAGCGCGCAGGTGCGCTACGCGGGCACCGATTCCGCGCTGCAGGTGGCCTTCGGCGACCCGGCGCAGATGCGCGGCCGGTTCGAACAGGCGCACCGCCGGCGCTACGGCTTCCTCATGCCCGGCCGCGCCCTGGTGATCGAGGCGCTGGTGGTCGAGGCGCTGGCCGCTGCCGACGCGGGCGCCGGCCAGGCCACGGAAACCGGTTCGGAATCCGTCACGGAGGTTCCCGAACCGGCGGCCATGGAGCGCATGGTCAGCGCTGGCCGGTGGCTGGAGACGCCGGTCTGGCGGCGCGATTCGCTCGTTCCCGGCAACCGGATCGACGGCCCGGCGATCGTCGCCGACGCGGCCGCCACCACCGTGGTCGAGCCCGGATG
>DATMWM010000159.1:0-3915 GCA_035562535.1 Rhodocyclaceae bacterium
TCGCATACCAGCCACTGGAAATCCGGCTTCTACCGGCTCGCGCTGGACGCGGGCGTGCCGGTCGGCCTGGCCTACATCGACTACGCGCGCAAGACCGTCGGCCTCACTACCTACCTCGATCTCACCGGCGACCAGCAGCGCGACCTGGACACGATACGCGCGTTCTATGCGGACAAGATCCCGCTGCAACCGGAGAAGGCCGGTGCGATCCGCTTCCGCGACGACACCGCGCGGCGGCCCGCCCCGGATCGCTGACCGCGCGCGGGAAACTATTCCGGCATCCTGCCCGCGCGCAGCGACAGCGGCCAGCCGATCGCGCGCTTCGCCTGCGGTGCACCCCATAGCGGCTCAAGTTCGCGCCGCAGGGCCGCAACCGGATCGTCGCCGCGCGCGGCGACGTACCTCCCCGTGGCCGACCAGCTTCGCAGGTAGCCGAGCAGTTCGTCCAGGCTCCACGCGGCCTGCATGGCGAACGCGGGCGCTGCGATCTCGTCGAAGGGAAAGGCCAGGGTGCGGTAGCCGGACTCCACGTGCCGGCGCTCCGGCGGCCAGTACGGCCCGACCGTGTCCCGGTAGAACATCTGCACGCGCGCGTCGACGTCCGGGCCCTCGACACGGATCACGCCGTAGGTCCACACCGCGAGCACGCCGCGGGGCTTGAGCACGCGGCGCACCTCGGCGTAGAAGGCGTCCAGGTCGAACCAGTGCAGCGCCTGCGCCACGACGACCAGGTCGGCCGACGCATCGGGGAGTCCGGAATCCTGCGCCTGGGCGACCCGCCAGCTCACCCCGGGATGCGGCGGCGCCGCCTCGATCTGGGCGCGGCTGGCGTCGGTGGCGAGCACGCGCGAGAAGTGTTCGGCGAGGCCGAGGGTCGCCTGCCCGCTGCCCGCGGCGCAGTCCCAGGCCAGCTCATGTTCAGGCACCCGCGAGGCCAGCCAGGCGTAAAGCTCGGGCGGGTAGGTCGGCCGGAACGCCGCGTAGCTGCCGGCGACCGGCGCGAAATGGTCGCTGAACGCTCCGCTCATTTCGTTTCACTCGGCATGTCGGCCGCGAGCAGGTCGATGGTCTGCCCCGCGCATCAGGGCTCTCGGCCGGTATCGGCGCTGGCCGCCGGCGCGGCGCCCGCATATCGCAGCCTGCGCCGCCAGCCCTGGGCGACCCAGGCGAGCGCGCCGACGATGCCGGCGAGCAGGCACGCGGTCTCCAGGCTGCCGCCCGGTCCCAACCCGAGGAGCGCGTTCTCCTGCGACCACGGCGCCCAGGGCATCATGTCCGCGTGCATCAGGCTGTCCAGCGCGACGTGGCTGAAGGTGCCGCCGAACGCGCCGGTCGCCGCGGACAGCCGGTCGATCGGGGCGCGGCAGGCGAGCCAGCCGAATCCGTGCGCATCGAGCTGCGCGTTCCACCAGCGCTGGATCCGGCGGGACGGCCAGGGCGCGATCAACCAGACCAGCAGCCCGATCAGCGCGGCGCCGAGGTAGCCGTGCGTCCAGCCGTGCAGCACCGCCGCGTCGCGCAGGATGCCAACCAGGGGCTCGACGTCCATCGCCACCTGCGCGAAGCCGAACACCAGCAGGCTGAAGCGGCGCCCGCCGACCGCCTTGAACGCCAGCCCGGGACCCATGTGCAATGGAGTGAATGGCATGCCGTTTCGCCCTCCGGACCCGCGCCGCGCGGCTACTCCCGGATCTCCGCCTCGACCAGCTTCGCGAGCAGGAGCAGGGATTCCTGCCAGCCGAGGTAGCACGCCTCCACCGGGATGACCTCGGGGATGCCTTCCTGGACCACGCTCAGTTCCGTGCCGCAGGACACCGCCTGCAGCGACACCGTCGTCTTCATGACGCCTGGAAGGTTCGGATCGTCGAAGCGGTCGGTGTAGGCCAGCCGCTCGTTCGGGACGAGTTCGAGGTACTCGCCGCCGAAGGCGTGGCTGTCCTGCGTGGTGAAGTTGGTGAAGGACATCCTGAACGTTCCGCCGACGCGGGCGTCCAGGTGGTGCACCCGGCCGGTGAAGCCGTTCGGTGGCAGCCACTTGGCCATCGCCTCGGCGTCGAGAAAGGCGCGATAGACGCGCTCGGGCGGCGCGCGCAGCACGCGATGCAGTCGGACGGTTCCGGTCGGCATGATGGGTCTCCTCTCGCTGGGGTCCGGTCGCGGCCGCGCGGGGCGCTCCACGCGGATGCCCGGCAGGCGGGACTCACTCGTCCCGGGCGCCGGTGCCGGTCTGCGCGAGAACCTCGAAGCCGCTGTTCGCAGTGTAGGTCATCGCGACAGCAGGGCCGCGCACCATCCAACCCGGTTCGTCACTCGGCGACGCAGGCATACAGGACCCTGTCGATCAGTTCGCCGTCCTTGGTCACGCTGCGCCGGAGCACGCCTTCGCGCACGAAGCCGATCTTCTCCAGCACCCGCATGGACGCCGGATTCCACGCGAACACGCCGGCCTGGAGCCGCGCGAAGCGCTTCGATTGGACGAGGTGGTCCTTGAACGCGGCCGCTGCCGCCGTCGCCAGCCCGCGCCCCCAGAACGGCTCGCCGAGCCAGTAGCCGAAGTCCGCGGTCGCGACCGCGATGCCGCTGCCCGCGATCGCGCCGATCCCGCCGATCGCCTGGCCTTGCAGTTCGATCGCCAGATGGACGCTGCGCGGATCGGCGTGTGCGATGGAAAGCCACCGGTTCGCGTCGTCCAGCGTATAGGGGTGGGGAAACGAATCGGTCATGTTGCGCCAGACCCGCCGATTGTCGCCGTAGCGAACCAGGCTCCCCTGGTCGCCATCGCGCCAAGGCCGAAGCAGGCAGTCCGGAACGCTGGTCTGAAGCAGCACTGAAGGTCTCCCTGGTCTGAGGTTCAAGTTCAGGGGCGCTGCGCCCGGGGCGCACCCCGCGGAGCGCGTCGTTAGCATCGAAATAGTTTTCCAAAGGTTCGACTCCAGAAACCAGATCGCTTTTCGTCTTGCTGCCGAGCAATGACTTCCAGTTCAGCACGTGAGAGGTGCGGTTCAGCCATTGCAGCCTCTGCCCCCTTGCGAAGCGGGTCATCCGCCGACATTCGTCCAGCTTCTACCTCGCGCCGAGTTACTGCGTCCAGCGTTTCGGTGCATACATTCTGGCCAACGAGCGTCTCTTCAACGATGAACGATTTGTAGTGCTTTTCCCGGGCGTTACGAAACTTCTGGAGGTCGTCTGGCGCGATCGTCGTCTCAGCAATGTCCATGGTCGCCTTGAATGCTGCCAGTAGCGCGACTCGGTGATCGGTCGTTCCAGCCGTTTTCCATTCGTTGTCTACTTCGCTGATAATCTCGCGCCAATTCGTGATGGGAGCTCCAGGGGCGTTCAGATAGGTGAACAACAGTGGAGCATCGAGGATCTCAACGCCGGCTCGCGAGGGTAGGCTATCCAGGAAGTTCTGTGCCTCTGCAAGTGACGAGAACTGGTGCATCTTGTCCTGATAGCTCAAGCGGTAGGTGTCTGACATAGCGCTCTCTCGCTTTCGGGGCTAACGCCGCGGTTCAGCAGCGGGCCGAGCGGAGCGAGGACCGTCCGCTGGAACCGCTGGTTGGGCGCCATGACTCAATCGAGCGTCTCCTCGCAGACCTTGATACCGTAGAGATCTTTGCTCTCTTTGCAGTTTAAGCCGCACTCGTAATCGCCGCGCTCAACCGAACTTATCTGTTGCAGGGCGGCTATCGCCGCCGCCCGACATTCTTCAAGTGTCTTGTAGTGCCCGATTCCGACGTGGTTCGTCAAGTCGCTCTTGTTCGGATAGACGAAGCCCTCCCAATCCTGGCCACAGCCGGTGAGGATGATCGCGATGAGTGAGACGACCCCGACCTTTCTTTTCATGGTGCCCAACGTGAAGGTAACGGGCGACTTGCGCCAGGAGCGCGCGGAGCGGGCGGACGCCGCAAGGCG
>DATMWM010000160.1:0-2542 GCA_035562535.1 Rhodocyclaceae bacterium
AACAGGTTCTTGGACCACGGGTAGCTGCCGGATTCCAGGGCGCGCAGCGAGGGGACCGCGCCTGCCAGCGGCAGCGGCCGGAGCTCGCTGCCGAGCGTGCGCAGCAGGCCCAGCGTGGTCGGGCACAGGGCGCCGGGCACCTTGCCGGCGAGATCCAAGGTGTCCAGGTCGTTCTCGGCGGTGACCATGCCGCTGCGCCGCGCCGAAGCCTGGACCGCCGCGTCCATCCCGGGCGAGAGCGCGCGCAGCGTCATGGTGTCGCTGTCGGTCGGCGCGCGCAGGATGAGGCGTATCGGCCGGCCGTCGTCCCAGACGGCGAGCGTCCCGCGATAGACCTCGGCCAGTTCGGCCAGGCTGAATCCCCGGGCGCGGGCGCCGTCCCGGGTAGCCATGACGAAGGGTGTCGCGGCGAGCTCGGCGGCCACCAGGTTGTCGGCGGCATCGTCCGCATCGAACCTGCGACTCGTCACCGCGATGTCGATCTTGCCGGCGGCCAGCGCCCGGATGGCGCCGCCGCTGCCCAGGGGCGGCCGGATCACGCGGAACTCGACCTGCGGATGGGCGCGCCGGAACTCGTCGGCGAGCACCTGCATGAGCGGTCCGGACGAACCGGTGCCGCCGATCACCACGGTCTCGGCGGCGTTCGCCGCGCCGAGCAGCGCGGCGGCGAGCAGGGCCAGCAGGGTCGTCAGGCGGGTCGATTTCATGGCAGCGGCCTGCGGTATCGTGGGTTGCGGTTTCGCGCCGCTCAGCCGCCGGACGCGGCGCCAGTCGATGTCTTCTTCCGACGTGCGGCCTGGCGCGGCGCCGGCTCGGCAGCCTGGCCGGTTTCCGGCCGCGGCCTGGTGCCGCTCCTTATGTCCGGGGCGAAGAAACGGAATCCGGCGCGGCCGCTCTCCTTGACGCTGTACATGGCCGTGTCGGCGTTCGAGAGCAGGGCGTCGATGTCCGCGCCGTCCTCGGGATACAGGGCGATGCCGATGCTCGGGGTGAGCTGGAAGGCGCGGCCGGCGGCGGCGTAGGGCTGGCTCAGCCTGCGCATCAGCTTTTCCGCCACCGCGGCGGCTTCGCCCGCTTTCGGCAGGTCGGGTATGGCGGCGACGAACTCGTCCCCGCCGAGGCGGGCGACGATGTCCTCCTGTCGCAGCGCGTCCCGCAGGCGCCGGCCGACCTCGGCGAGCACGGCGTCGCCGGTCTGGTGGCCGAGCGTGTCGTTGATCGTCTTGAAGTGATCGAGGTCCACGAACAGCACGGCGAGCCGCCCGCCGTGCCGGCGCGCGCTGCCGATCGCCTGCCCGAGCATCTCGCGCATCAGCGAGCGGTTCGGCAGGCCGGTGAGCGCGTCGTAGTGGGCGAGTTCCAGGATGCGCCGCTGCGCGCTCACCCGTTCGGTGATGTCTTCGAACGACACGACGATCGCCGGGCTGCCGCGACGCGCTTCCGACTCGATGCGCTGGATCTTCAGCGACAGCCATGCCGGCGCCGCCCTGCCCAGCGGCACGCCGGCGACGAAGCCCTCCGGCGCCGGGTCGCCGGCCGCGCCGCCCTTCAGGGGCCAGCCCGCCACCGGCAGGGCCGATCCGTCCTCGGCGACCGGATCCGGGAAGACCACGTCCAGGCGGGAGGCGAGCAGCCGGGCCTGCGACAGGCCCAGGATGCGCGAGGCGCTCGGGTTGGCCGCCCGGATCTGCAGGCCGTCGTCGACCAGCAGCACGCCCTCCTGCAGGCCGTTGAGCAGCGTGCGCTGCTCGCGCTCGCGGCGCAGGATCTCGGCGTGGGCGCGACCCAGGGCGCGCAGCGGTATGCGGCGCAGCGGGAAGAAGACGATGCCGCCGAACATCGCGCTGAACGCCAGGACCAGCAGGGTCTGTTCGAGCACGTCGCGCATGGACGCGCTGACCGCCAGGGTTCCGGCGTGCTGGCCGAAATCGAAGAACGGCGCCTCGGCGGCCACGGTGGGCCATTCCAGCGCCACGGGCAGGTCGAGGACCAGCCGCCCTCCGCTGTCCACGATCCGGGTGCGCTGCAGCGGGTCGCGGATCGGGTGCACGACGGCGCTGAGCCGGTCCGGGGCGTAGACCCACATCGAGGGGTTGCGGCCGACGAAGTCGGAGACCATCGCGGCCTGGGTGCGCGCCTCGCTGGCGAGCGTGCTCATGGTGCCGCGGTACTGCAGCGTCCAGAAGCCGAGCGGTACGCCGGCCACGATCAGCAGGGCGACCACCCCTGCGACCCAGGTGACGAAGCGCCCGACGCTGGTGCGATGCATCGGCTCAGCACCCGGGCCGGGAGCGCGGCGCGCCGGCGGTCAGCACCGCGTCCCTCCGAGTTCGGCGTGGCGGAAGCAGTCGACGGTGTGGTCGTTGACCATGCCCACCGCCTGCATCAGGGCGTAGCAGATGGTCGGCCCGACGAAGCGGAAACCGCGGCGCAGCAGGTCCTTGCTGATGGCGCGGGACTCCGCGGTGGCCGCGGGCAGTTCGGCGAGCGAGCCCCAGGCATTGCGGATCGGCGCACCATCGACGAAGCGCCACAGGTAGGC
>DATMWM010000161.1:0-2008 GCA_035562535.1 Rhodocyclaceae bacterium
CCCCGCCGCCGGCCGCGGGGGACGAGTCCTCGGAACTCGCCCACCTGCTGAAGAGCGCGAGCTTCTGGCTGGTGCTCACCACCTTCTTCGGCGCCGGGCTGCTGCTGGCGCTCACGCCTTGCGTGTTCCCGATGATCCCGATCCTCTCGGGCATCATCGTCGGCCACGGCCACCGGATCACCCGGACCCACGCCCTGGTCCTCTCGGCTGCCTACGTGCTCGGCATGGCGGTGACCTACGCCGCTGCCGGGGTGGCGGCCGGCCTGTCGGGGACGCTGCTGTCCAACGCGCTGCAGAATCCCTGGGTGCTCGGCACCTTCGCCGCGGTGTTCGTCGTGCTCTCGCTCTCCATGTTCGGCTTCTACGAGCTGCAGGTGCCGACCCTGATCCAGAGCCGCCTGACCAGCACGGCCAACAAACAGTCCGGCGGATCGCTGCTCGGCGTGCTGGTGATGGGCGCGGTCTCGGCGATCATCGTCGGTCCCTGCGTGGCCGCCCCGCTGGCCGGCGCGCTGCTCTACATCGCCCAGACCGGCGACGCGGTGCTCGGCGGCACCGCGCTGTTCGTCATGGCGCTCGGCATGGGCGTGCCGCTGATCGTGGTCGGGGTGTCGGCGCGCACCCTGCTGCCCAAGGCCGGCCCCTGGATGGAGGCGGTGAAGAGGTTCTTCGGCGTCATGCTGCTGGCGGTGGCGATCTACATCGTCTCGCCGGTCGTGCCGGCGGTGGCGGCCATGCTCGCCTGGTCGGCGCTGCTGATCTTCTCGGCGATGTATCTGCACGCGCTCGACCCGCTGCCGCCCACGGCCCACGGCTGGCAGCGGTTCTGGAAGGGCGTGGGCGTGGTCGCGCTGCTGACCGGCGGCGCCCTGCTGATCGGCGCGCTGGCCGGCAGCCGGGATCCCCTGCAGCCGCTGGCGGTCCTGCGCGGCGGCGAGGCCGCTGCCCAAACGCAGCACGTGCGCTTCGAGCGCGTCCGCTCGGTGGCCGAACTGGATGCGCGGCTGAAGTCCGCCGACCGCCCGGTGATGCTCGACTTCTACGCGGACTGGTGCGTGTCCTGCAAGGAGATGGAGCGCTTCACCTTCGCCGAGGCGAAGGTGAAGGCGAAGCTGGACAACATGCTGCTGCTGCAGGCGGACGTCACCGCCAACACGCCCGAGGACAAGGAACTGCTCAAGCGCTTCAGCCTGTTCGGCCCGCCGGGGATCATCTTCTTCGACCGCGGCGGCGCCGAACTGGCCGGCCTGCGCGTGGTCGGCTACATGCCGGCGGAGCGCTTCGTGCAGGTGCTCGACCGGGCGCTCGCGCCGGCTGCCGTCGCCATCCGCTGAGCGCGGGGGCGGGGGAAATCGCCTAGAATTGCGCCTTTCCCTCCGCAACGCACCCTCTCCATGTTTTCCGGAATCGTCGCCGCCACCGGCCGCATCAGCCATATCCTCGCCGCGGAGAAGGGCCTGCGGCTGACCATCGAGGCGGGCAGCCTCGGCCTGGACGATGTCGCCCTGGGCGACAGCATCGCGGTCAGCGGGGTCTGCCTGACCGTGATTTCCCGCGAGTCCGACCACTTCGCGGTCGACGTCTCGCGCGAGACGCTGGACTGCACCGTCGGCCTTGACGCCCCGGGCGAGGTGAACCTGGAGAAGGCGCTGCGGTTGTCGGACCGGCTCGGCGGCCACCTGGTGAGCGGCCACGTGGACGGCGTGGGCGAGGTGGCGAAGTTCGAGCCGGTCGGCGAGAGCTACGAACTGGTGATCCGCGCCCCGCAGAGCCTGGCCAGGTACATCGCCCGCAAGGGCTCGGTGACGGTGGACGGGGTGAGCCTGACGGTCAATCGGGTCGACGGCGCCGAGTTCTCGATCAACCTAATTCCGCACACGCTCTCGGTCACCACCCTGCGCCGGCTCGCCCCGGGCGCGCGCGTGAATCTTGAAGTGGATCTGGTCGCGCGATACGTCGAGCGGATGCTTGGCGGAATCGACGCGGGGGTGAACGCATGACCGCGCTC
>DATMWM010000162.1:0-2563 GCA_035562535.1 Rhodocyclaceae bacterium
GTCCCGCCCGCTTGCTGCCCGCCCTGCTGGGCGGGCAGCAAGCGGGCGGGACATCCGAGGGTCATGGAGGGTCGATTTTGGGGAAAGGGCCGGCGGCCGGAGGACGGGAGGCCGCCCTCCGACCCCGGCCCCGGGGTCGGAATCTTAACCCTTACCAGGCCATCGGCCCGCCGCGCATGCCGCCGCCGCGCATGCCGCGCCCGCCCATCGGGCTCGGGCAGCGGTCGAACACCGCGCGTTGCTCGGGAGTGAATGTGGTTTCCAGCGTGCGCGCGGTGCCTGCCAGCTCGTCGAGTTCCGCGGCGCGCTGCTTCATCATCTGCGAGCGGAAGGCCAGGCGGTCCGCACCGCTCATGTTCATGCCCGGGCGGCTGGCACGCATGGCCTGGACCCGCTCGGCCTGCTCCTTCGCCTTGGCGGCATAGGCCTGCCAGGCAGCCTCCTGTTCCGGGGTGATCTTCAGTTCTGCCTTGAAGGCGGCCAGCCGCGCGTCGACCGTCGCGGCCGACCGGGCGCCCATGCCGCCGCAGCCCATGCCGGGTCCGCCGCCCATCATGCCGCAGGGTTGGGCCTGCGCGGCGCCCGCCGCCAGCGCGAGCGATAAGGTTGTCATCAGGATGGCCAGTGTCTTGCGTGTCGCGTTCATGATCGTCTCCTCTGTGAGCGTTCGGACAGGCCCGGCTTGCGCCTTGGGGGCTTGCCTTGCCGCCCTGTCCTCGATGCTCATTGGACCACCGGCGTGTAAGCGGCCGATTGCAGGAAAAGGCGGATTGGTAACCGAGTCTGTCCGGGCCGGCGGTTGATACACTGCGTTACACAGCGGCCGCCGGACATCGGAGAACCGAATGGCGTATCTGGAGCAGTATCGTTCGAAGCGCGCGCGGGCCGAGGACGCGGTCGGCCTGGTCCGCGACGGCGACACGATCGTCGTGCCCACCGCCGCCGGCGAGCCGCCGGCGCTGCTCACCGCCCTGTCGGAGGGGCGCCGGCGCCTGCGCGGCGTGACCGTCTCGCAGATCCTGCCCGCGCGCGGCCATGCTTACTTCGATCCCGAAACGGCCGGCAACGTCCGGCACGCCGCCTACTTCTTCGGCAGCGCCAGCCGCCCCGGCGGCCAGGCCGGCTGGATCGACTACCACCCCTGCAATTTCTCCGAGATCCCGGTGATGATCCGGCGCGGCCTGTTGCCGGCCGACGTGGTTTTCAGCCTGGCGAGCCCCATGGACCCGGAAGGCAATTTCGCGCTCGGCCTGGCGCCCGACTACACCCTGGCGGCGGTCTCGCGGGCGCGGGCGGTGGTGCTCGAGGTGAATCCGAACGTGCCCTACGCCTGCGGCAACTGCCGGGTTCATGTCTCGCAGGTCGCGGCGATCGTCGAGGACGAATCGCCGCTGCTGGAGGCGGCGCTGCCGGAGATCGGACCGGCGCACGAGGCGATCGGCCGCTACGTGGCCGAACTGGTCGAGGACCGCTCGACGCTGCAGATCGGCTACGGCGCGATTCCCGACGCGGTGGTCGTGCAGCTGGCGCACAAGCGCGACCTGGGCATACACACCGAGATGCTCGGCGACGGCATCCTGCGGCTGGTGGAAAGCGGCGCGGTGACCAACCGCCGCAAGAATTTCCTGCCGGACCGCATGGCGGCCACCTTCGCCCTGGGCTCGCGCAAGCTCTACCGTTTCATCGACCGCAACCCGGCGGTCGAGATGCACCCGGCGGATTTCACCAACGACCCCTGCACCGCCGGGCGCAACGACCGGCTGGTGGCGATCAACGCCAGCATCGAGATCGACCTGTTCGGCCAGTGCGCCTCGGAGTCGATCGGCACCCTGCCCTACTCGGGCACCGGCGGCCAGAGCGACTTCGTGCGCGCCGCCAACCGCTCCGAGGGCGGCAAGGCGATCATCGTCCTGCCCTCGACCGCGAGGGACGGCGCCGTCTCGCGCATCGTGCCGGTGCTCAGGCCGGGCGCCCACGTGAGCACGAGCAAGAACGACGTGAATTACGTGGTGACCGAGTACGGCGTGGCGCAACTGCGCGGCAAGCCCGCGAAGCAGCGCGCCCGGGCGCTGATCGCGCTCGCCCATCCGAAGTTCCGCGACGAACTCGCGGAACGCGCCGCGCAGATGCGCCTGTTGTAGAGCCTAGGTGGGCGCTCGACGCCCGCGCGGCCTCAGCACCGGCTCGATCCGCGGCACCGCCACGAAGAACCAGCTCTCCCAGACGCCGGCCGGAACGTGCGGCGTCGGGAAGCCGACCACGGCGTCCAGGGCAGAGGAGAACGGCCGCTCCTTGCGGTCGACCAGATGGCCGCAATGCACGCGCACGATCACCCGCCCGCCCAGGCTGAGCACCTTGACCAGCTGCTCCGCGGTGTCGGTCAGGCTCCAGGTGATCGCCTGCAGGTCGATCTTCAGCGCGCCGTGCACGGTCAGGATCGACTGCGGCTTGGTCAGGACGGTGGAGGCAGTCACCGTGCGCGGGCTGTCCGGCTCGTACCAGACCTGCACCACCCGGGGCTGCATCTCGACGACGCGCGGGTGCAGCGGCAGCGACAGGAAGA
>DATMWM010000163.1:0-2388 GCA_035562535.1 Rhodocyclaceae bacterium
GTCGCTGCCGCTGATCGTCGCGCTGCTTGCCGCATTCGCCGCGAGCTGGATCGCCGCCCGCCTGCTGGCAGGACGCATCGCACGGCCGCTGGAGCGGCTGTCGGCGGCGACCGTGGCGATCGGCCGGGGCGAGAGCAGCGAGCCGCTGCCCGAGACCGGTCCGCGGGAGCTCGCGCGGCTGGCCGCCTCGTTCAACCGCATGGCCGCCGAGGTGCGCGAACTGCTCGCCGACCGCACCACCCTGCTGGCCGGCATCTCCCACGACCTGCGCACCCCGCTGGCGCGCATGAAGGTGGCGCTGGAGATGCTGCCGGCCGGAAGCGACCCCAGGCTGGTCGGCCGTCTGGAGTCGGACCTGGACGAAATGAACCGCCTGATCGGCACCTTCCTCGAACTGGCGCGCGGGCTGCACCGGGAGCAGACGCAGGAGGTCGACCTCGCCGGCCTGCTCGGCCAGCTCGCCGACGGCGCCCGCGAGCGCGGCGCGCAGATCCGCCTGGGCGAGTGCGACCGCAGCGTGCGCGCCGGGGCGCAGTCGCTGCGCCGTGTGATCTCCAACCTCCTGGAAAACGCCGTGCGCTATGGCGGCGGGCAGCCGGTGGACATCGAATGCGAGCCGCACGAGGGGCGGCTGCGCATCCGCGTGCTGGACCGCGGCCCGGGCATCCCGGCTGAGCAGATGGAAGCCGTCTTCCGGCCCTTCTACCGGCTGGAATCCTCGCGCAGCAAGGCCACCGGCGGCAGCGGGCTGGGGCTGGCGATCGCCCGCCAGCTTGCGCTCGCCAACGGCTGGCGGATCACGCTGCATCCGCGGCCGGGCGGCGGGCTGGAAGCGCGGCTGGAGCTGCCGCTGGAAGCCTGAACGCCGGCCTTCAGGTGGCGGCCGCGCCGGCGGACTCGATGATGCCGCCGCCCAGGCAGACCCGGCTCTCGTAGAGCACCACCGACTGTCCCGGCGTGACCGCCCACTGCGGCTGCGCGAAGGCCACGCTGCAGCGCTGCGCGTCCACGGCCTCGACCTCGCAGGGCGCGTCCGGCTGGCGATAGCGCGTCTTGGCCGTGTAGACCCAGTGGGTATGCGGCGGCTTCGCGCCCACCCAGGTGAGCTGGGCGGCGGTGAGCCGGTCGGCCAGCAGCAGCGGATGGTCGTGGCGCTGGGCGACGTAGAGCACGTTCTCCGCCATGTCCTTGCGCACCACGTACCAGGCCTCGTGTTCGCCGGTCTCGTCCTGCAGCCCCGCGATGCCGCCGATGCCCAGGCCCTTGCGCTGGCCGAGCGTGTAGTACATCAGCCCGTGGTGCCGGCCGAGCTCGCGGCCATCCAGGCTGCGGATCGGGCCGGGCCGCGGCGGCAGGTAGCGCGACAGGAACTCGCGGAACGGCCGCTCGCCGATGAAGCAGATGCCGGTCGAATCCTTCTTGGCGTGGTTCGGCAGGCCGGCCTGCAGCGCCATGCGCCGGACCTCGCGCTTGTAGAGCGCGCCCAGCGGGAACAGCGTCTTCGCAAGCTGCGCCTGGTTCAGGCGGTAGAGGAAATAGCTCTGGTCCTTGGTGCCGTCCTCGGCCTTCAGAAGCTGGAATTCGCCGAGGAACTCCCGCACCTGCGCATAGTGGCCGGTGGCGATGCGCTCCGCGCCCATCGCCAGGGCGTGGTCGAGGAAGGCCCGGAACTTGATCTCGGCGTTGCACAGCACGTCCGGGTTCGGCGTGCGCCCGGCCTGGTATTCGCGCAGGAACTCGGCGAAAACCCGATCCTTGTACTCGGCCGAGAAGTTCACCACCTGCAGTTCGATGCCCAGGACGTCGGCCACCGAGACCGCGTCGATCAGGTCCTGGCGCGTCGAGCAGTACTCGGCGTCGTCGTCGTCCTCCCAGTTCTTCATGAACAGGCCGATCACGCGCCAGCCCTGCTCCTTGAGCAGCATGGCGGCCACCGAGGAATCCACCCCGCCCGACATGCCCACCACCACGGTACGGCGCTCAGACATCCGGCGAGTCTCCGCTCAGCCAGTCCTCCAGCGGCATCACCACGGCCGGGGTACCGTTGTCGAAGAACCACGAGTCCACGGCGAAGCGCGCGGCGGGGCGGCCCTCGCTGACCTTGAGCATCTCGCCCGCGGCGGGCGTGACCGCCGCAGCGGGCCCGGTCTCCTCGACAGCCGCGGAGAAATGCTGGTCGAGCAGGAAGCGCGAGCGGCGGACCGGATCGAGCACGCGGTGGAAACGCAGCCAGCCGCGCGCCTCGACCATCTTCAGCAGGCGGGTGGTGGAGGTCGAATGGTCGATGCAGTCCATGCGCCCGAACGTGTCGCCATCCGGCAGGTTCCCGCCCTTGTCCGCGCCGACCGGCGAGCGCTCGCCGGCCCAGGCGTAGAGCCTGCCCACGGC
>DATMWM010000164.1:0-10633 GCA_035562535.1 Rhodocyclaceae bacterium
CTGGTCGGGCTTGGCTGCAACGTCCCGGCGATTTCGGCCGTGGCCTCGGGCGTGTCCGGCCGCGAGCGCGTGGTCGCCGCGCTGCTGATCACCTTCGTGCCCTGCTCGGCGCGCTCGGCGATCATCCTCGCACTGGGCGGCAAGTATCTCGGCGGCCTGGGCGTGTTCGCGATCTTCATGCTCACCCTGGCGACGATCGGCGTCCTCGGCCGCATCCTGGCCCGCCGCTATGCCGACAGCGTGCCCGGAATGATCCAGGAGATCCCGCCCTACCGTCTGCCGTCGTGGGCATCCCTGGGGTCCGGCACCTGGTCGCGCACCAAGGACATCGTCACCATCGTCACGCCGCTGCTGGTGGCCGGCAGCATCGTGCTGGCCCTGCTCGGCCACTTCGGCGCCGACCGCTGGATCAACGCCGCCCTGCTTCCGGTGACCTCCTGGTGGCTCGGCCTGCCGGTAGTCCTCGGCGTGCCGATCCTCTTCGGCGTGCTGCGCAAGGAACTGTCGCTGCTGATGATCTACCAGGCCCTGGGAACCCAGGACATCGCGCCGCTGCTCGACCGGGTGCAGATCTTCACCTTCCTGGTCTTCCTCACCTTCTACATCCCCTGCGTGTCCACCTTCGCGGTCATGCTCAAGATGCTGGGCAGGCGCGAAGCGCTGGCCTCGGTGGCGCTGTCGATCGGGGCGGCGCTGCTGATCGCCGGGTCGGCGCGGGCCGTGCTGGAGATCGCCCGGGCGCTCGCCTGAGGGCGGATCGACCGGCTGCGTCCTGGAGCGGCGTGGCACGGCTCTTGCCCCAGACAGGACCGAACGCCCTGGCGCGGGCTGGCTGCCTGCGGCCGCTTGGGCCGGCGCAGCGACGCGGGAACAGCCCCCTCTTGGACAACGTTCATAATATCAAGGCTTTGCACGGGAACCGGGGCATCGCTGCAGGCTGGCGGATCGTTCCCAGGCGATCCGCAATCGCACCACGAGGGTGCGCTGGCGCCCCGCCCGCCCAAGCTTGGGTCGCCGATCGAAGTCGCCGCGCGGCGACATGGAGGAGAGCAATGCTGTCTCTCGCAGAATGCGTCGACCTGAGCGGACTTTCCCGCGACGAGGTCGATCTGATCGCCGAACACGAGGGCATTCCGGACATCGTGGCGGCGGAGATGGGCTTCGACCTGCTGAAGACGCAGAAGGGCATCTATCGCCTGCACTGCATCTTCCTGGAATGCCTGGAGCGGGCCAAGCTCGCCGGCCAGAAGTCCAAGGCGCGGCAGATCGACAGGATCTACACGCAGTTCCGGGCGACCTACCCGATGCCGCGCAGGATCTGAGCGCGCGCCCGGCGGCCGGGCAGCGTCTTCCTACTTGATCCGGACCAGATGGGGTCGCGTGCCGCCGCCCTTGGCGGGCTGCTCTGCCGGCCGCTCCGGCTCCGCTTCGCGCTCTTCCGCCGCCGGCCCTTCCTCGACTTCAGCTTCGGCGCCCGCTTCGGGCGCCTCGGCCGGCGCCTCGGCGCCGCCTCCGGTCTCGAAAGCCATGCCCTGGCCGTTCTCGCGCGCGTAGATCGCGGCCACCTGCTCGACCGGGATGGAGAGGTTGTGCGCCATGCCGCCGAAGCGGGCGGCGAAGGTGACGAAATCGTTGCCCATGTGCAGCTGGTGCGCCGCCTCGGGGCCGATGTTCAGCACGATCTGGCCCTCGCGCACGTGCTGCCGCGGCACCTGCGTGCGCGCGTCGACCTGTACGAGAATGTGCGGCGTGAAGCGCTGGTCCACGCACCATTCGTAGATGGCGCGCAGCAGGTAGGGCTTGGTGGATGCCAGTCCGGTCGCCGTGTCGTCCAAGCCGGATGCTCCCGCGCGCTCAGCGGCGCATCACCTTTTCGGAGGGGGTGAGCGCGTCGATGAAACCGGGGCGGATGAAGATCCGCTCGGCATACTTCATCAGCGGCGCTGCCTGCTTGCCCAGCTCGATGCCGTAGTGCTCCAGGCGCCACAGCAGCGGCGCGATCGCCACGTCCAGCATGGAGAACTCCTCGCCGAGCATGTGCTTCTGCTTGGTGAAGATCGGCGCCAGCTCAGTCAGCCGGTCGCGCACGTGCAGCCGCGCCTTCTCGGCCGACTTCAGGTTCTTCTCCAGCGCCTCGATGTGGGCGAACAGCTCCTGCTCCAGCGTGAACAGCAGCTGGCGCGCCCGCGCCCGCATGATCGGGTCGGGCGGCATCAGCTGCGGATGTGGGAAGCGCTCGTCGATGTACTCGTTGATGATGTTCGACTCGTAGAGCACGAGGTCTCGATCCACCAGCACCGGCACGCGGTTGTACGGATTGATGACGGCGATGTCTTCCGGCTTGTTGAAGAGGTCGACATCGATCACCTGGAAGTCCATGCCCTTCTCGTACAGCACGATGCGGCAGCGGTGGCTGAACGGGTCGGTCGTGCCGGAGTACAGATTCATCATTGTGCTACCACCCCAGGAATAGTCGGCATCGCGCACCACGCGGCGGACGCGTGCGGCACTGACTTCGCGATGTCCCATCACCTGCATAGTCGTTGTGGTCGGTCGGTTGCCTGACAGGGGGCCTTAGTGCACGTCTTTCCAGAAGTTCTTCTTCAGGGCGAAGCTGAGCACGAACAGGATGCCGAGCGCGATCAGCACCCAGACGCCGAGCTGCTTGCGGGTGGCCGCGGCCGGCTCTCCGATGTAGACCAGGAAGGAGACCAGGTCCGCCACCGCGGCGTCGTACTGCTGCGGCGTCATGCTGCCCGGCTGGGTCAGGACCAGCTTCTTGTGCTCGACCTCGTGCCCGGCGGCATCCTTGGTCTTCTCGACCTGCGCGTCCTGGATGCCCTGGAGCTGCCAGAGCGCGTGCGGCATGCCGACGTTCTCGAACACGGTGTTGTTCCAGCCGGTCGGACGGCTCGGGTCGCGGTAGAAGCTGCGCAGGTAGGTGTACAGCCAGTCGGCGCCGCTGCCGAACTCGGAGGCGCGCGAGCGCGCGATCACCGACAGGTCGGGCGGCGGCGCGCCGAACCACTGCTTGGCCTCGGCGGGCCGGATGGCCGTGGTCATCGGCTCGCCGACCTTCTCAGCGGTGAACATCAGATTCTGGCGGATCTGGTCGTCGGTCAGGCCGATGTCCGTCATGCGGTTGTAGCGCATGTAGCTCGCGCCGTGGCAGTTCAGGCAGTAATTGACGAACAGCTTGGCGCCGTGCTGCAGGGCCAACTGGTCGCCGGTCTTGTCCGGCGCCTTGTCCAGGTGCAGTTCCGCGCCGGCGGCCCAGGCCAGCACCGGTGCCAGGAGGGCAGCAATCAGGATCGTCTTGATCGTTTTCATGGCTAGCGCGTCCGTGTCAATGGGTCACGCGATCGGGAACCGGCTTGCAGCGGTCGATCTTCGTGTAAATGGGCATCAGCAGGAAGAACGCGAAGTAGATGATCGTGCAGATCTGCGCCACCAGCGTACGTCCCGGGGTCGGCGGCAGGATGCCCAGGTAGCCGAGGATGAAGAACGACACGACGAAGATCGCCAGGGCGCCCTTGAACAGCGGGCCGCGGTAGCGGATCGACTTCACCGGGCTGCGGTCGAGCCAGGGCAGGAAGGCGAGGATCACCACGCCCAGGCCCATGAAGATCACGCCCCACAACTTGGCGTCCAGCCAGAAGAAGTTGACCGTGTTCGCGCGCAGGATCGAGTAGTACGGGGTGAAGTACCAGACCGGCGCGATGTGCGGCGGCGTCTTCAGCGGGTCGGCCGGGATGAAGTTGTTGTACTCCAGGAAGTAGCCGCCGCCCTCGGGCGCGAAGAACACGATGATCGAGAACACGATCAGGAAGCCGACCACGCCGACGATGTCCTTCACCGTGTAATAGGGGTGGAAGGGAATGCCGTCGAGCGGGATGCCGGTCTTCGGGTCCTTGTTCTTCTTGATCTCCACGCCGTCCGGGTTGTTCGAGCCGACCTCGTGCAGCGCCAGGATGTGCGCCACCACCAGCCCGAGCAGCACCAGCGGCACGGCGATCACGTGGAAGGCGAAGAAACGGTTCAGCGTGGCATCCGACACCACGAAGTCGCCGCGGATCCACACCGACAGATCCGGGCCGATCACCGGGATCGCCGAGAACAGGTTCACGATCACCTGCGCGCCCCAGTAGGACATCTGGCCCCAGGGCAGCAGGTAGCCCATGAAGGCCTCCGCCATCAGGACGAGGAAGATCAGCACGCCGAAGATCCAGACCAGTTCGCGCGGCTTGCGGTACGAACCGTAGATCAGGCCGCGGAACATGTGCAGGTAGACCACGATGAAGAAGGCCGAGGCGCCGGTGGAGTGCATGTAGCGGATCAGCCAGCCCCAGGGCACGTCGCGCATGATGTACTCGACCGAGGCGAAGGCGACCGGCACGCCGGCGGCGTTCAGCGAGGCGTCGGGCTTGTAGTTCATGACCAGGAAGATGCCGGTCACGATCTGGATCACCAGCACCAGCAGCGCCAGGGAGCCGAAGTAGTACCAGAAGTTGAAGTTCTTCGGCGCGTAGTACTCCGAAAGGTGTGCGCGCCACATGGAGGTCATCGGGAAGCGGGCATCGACCCACTCCAGCGCATTGCCGGCCATCGTCCCGTCGGACTTGTGCTTCTCGTAATTCGTCGTGGCCATGCTCTCAAGCCCCCTTCTTGTCTTCGCCGATCAGGATCTTGGTGTCCGACAGGTACATGTGCTGCGGCACCTCCAGGTTGTCCGGCGCCGGCTTGCTCTTGTAGACCCGGCCGGCCAGGTCGAAGGTGGAACCGTGGCAGGGGCACAGGAATCCGCCGGGCCAGTTGGCGTCGATGCCGGACTCGGCGCCGGTCTTGAACTTGTCGGTCGGCGAGCAGCCGAGGTGGGTGCAGATGCCGACCACCACCAGGTACTCCGGCTTGATCGAGCGATTGACGTTCCTCGCGTAGTCGGGCTGCATCTCGCGCTTGGAGTCCGGATCCGCGAGCTGGTCGTTGAGCTTCGGCAGCGCATCGAGTTGTTCCTTGGTGCGGCGCAGGATCCACACCGGCTTGCCGCGCCACTCGACCGTCTTGAGCTGACCGGGCTGCAGGTCTCCGATGTCCGCCTCGACCGGCGCGCCGGCCGACAGGGCGCGCTGCGAGGGCGCCAGGCTCGCCACGAACGGCACCGCGGTGGCCACCGCGGCCACCCCGCCCGCCGCGGAAGTGGCTATCAGCAGCCGCCGGCGATTGCAATCCACCTTTTCTTCATTGCTCATGACCAGATTCCCGAAATTGGAAGTAAGCCGCGTCGCGAAAACCGCGGGATTATACAAGAAAGCCCAAGCCGATTAAAACCCGTCGGGACTGTCCTTATGGGAATGTTGCGGCGCGACAGGCTTAGATCGCGCCCGCCTGGCGCAGCGCCGCGATGCGATCCGGCGCGTAGCCCAGGCCGCCGAGCACTTCCTCGGTATGCGCCCCCAGGGGCGGACCCAGCCAGTCGGTACCACCCGGCGTCATGGTCAGCAGCGGCACCACCCGTGGTATGTGGAACTGCCCGCCGTCGGGCAAACGCGCCTCCTCGAGCATGCCGCGGGCGAGGAACTGCGGGTCGGCGAACATGTCCGCCGCCGAATAGACCCGGCTCGCAGGCACCTCCGCCCGCCGCAGCGCCTCCAGCACCTCGGCCTCGTCCCGCTCGGCGGCCCATTCGTCCAGGATCAGGTAGATCTCGTCGCGGCGGGCATCGCGCCCGGCGTTGTCACGCAGCGCCGGGTCGTCGGCCAGGTCGGGACGGCCGACCGCACGCATCAGCCGGGCGAAGATCGCGTCGCTGTTCGCGCCGATGATCACGTGCCGGCCGTCGCGGGTGGTGTGCGTGTTCGACGGAGTCACCCCGGGCATGATGTTGCCGGTGCGCTCGCGCACGAAGCCGAACACGTCGAACTCGGGCACCAGGCTTTCCATCATCGCCAGCACCGCCTCGTAGAGCGCCACGTCCACTGCCTGGCCCTGTCCCCGGCCCCTGCCGCCGGTGGCGTCGCGGTGGCGCAGCGCGGTCAGCGCCCCGATCGCGCCCCACAGGCCGGCGATGCCGTCGCCGATCGAAACGCCCGGCTTCACCGGCGGCCGGTCCGCGAAACCGGTGACGTAGCGCAGGCCGCCCATCGACTCGCCGATCGCGCCGAAGCCGGGCTGGCCTGCCATCGGCCCGGTCTGGCCGAACCCGGACAGCCGCACCATCACCAGCGAGGGATTGAGCGCCGAAAGCGCCTCCCAGCCTAGGCCGAGGCGCTCTAGCACGCCGGGTCGGAAGTTCTCCACGAGCACGTCGGCCTCGGCGGCCAGCCGGCGCACGATCTCGACGCCCTCGGGGTGCTTGAGATTGACCGTCACCGATTTCTTGTTGCGCGCCTGCACCAGCCACCACAGCGAGGTGCCCTGGTAGAGCAGGCGCCAGCGGCGCAGCGGATCGCCGCCGTCCGGCGACTCGATCTTGATCACCTCGGCGCCGAACTCGGCCAGAATGCGCGCGGCGAAGGGCCCGGCGATCAGCGTGCCGAGTTCCAGCACCTTCATGCCAGCCAGCGGCCTGCGATCGCGAGCCGCTTCCTGGTCCTTCGCGGCGGCGCTCACAGCGGCCGGCGCTCGATCAGGGCCTGGGTGAGCGTTCCGGTGTCGGTGTGCTCCAGTTCCCCGCCTACCGGCAGCCCGCGGGCGATCCGGCTGACCTTGAGGCCGCGGGCGCGCAGCAGCTCTCCCAGGTAATGGGCGGTGGCCTCCCCCTCGTTGGTGAAGTTGGTGGCGACGATCACCTCGCGCACCGCGCCGTCGCCGGCCCGCGCCAGCAGGCGCTCCAGACGCAGCTCGCGCGGTCCGACCCCGTCCAGCGGCGAGATCCGGCCGAGCAGCACGTAATAGAGCCCGTTGTAGGCGTGCGTCTGCTCCATCATGTTCAGGTCCGCCGGAGACTCGACCACGCAGAGCAGCCCCGGGTCGCGCTTGTCCGAGCCGCACCGGGCGCACACCTCCTCCTCGGTGAAGTTGTTGCAGCGCGCGCAGTGGCGCAGCACCGCCAGCGCCCGCTCCATCGCCCGGGCCAGGCGCTGCGCCCCGGAGCGGTCGCGCTGCAGCAGGTAGTAGGCCATGCGCTGCGCCGACTTCGGCCCGACCCCGGGCAGGCAGCGCAGCGCCTCGATCAGTTCGTCAAGCGAGGACAAGCGCGGAACCGGGCCGTCCCGCTCGCCGCTCACTCCTCGCTCCTCACTCCTGACTCCTGCCCCTAGAAAGGCATCTTCATCCCGGGCGGCAACTGCAGGCCGGAGGTGAAGCCGCCCATCTTCTCCTGCACCGTGGATTCGACCTTGCGCACCGCGTCGTTGAAGGCGGCGGCCACCAGATCCTCCAGCATGTCCTTGTCGTCGCCGACCAGGGAGGGGTCGATCGCCACCCGGCGGCAGTCGTACTTGCAGGTCAGCACCACTTTCACCAGCCCGGCGCCCGAGGCGCCCTCGACCTCAATCGTGGCAAGCTCTTCCTGCACTTTCTTCATGTTTTCCTGCATCTGCTGGGCCTGTTTCATCAGCCCGGCCAGCGCATTCTTCATCATCGCTTTAACTCCGTCTCTTAAGTGGCTAGTTTATAATGGTTTTATAGAGGATTCATTCAGCGAGGCATCGAACAGGTCGATCATGTCGCGCACGAAGCCGTCCTGTTCCAGCGCCTGTACCGCCTGGTTGTGCCGTTCCTGCTGCTCGGAGCGCAACTGCTGCGCCGGCGTGGCAGCGGCCGGTTCGCCCAGATCGATCTGCAGCTTGAGCGGCTGGCCGAAACGGTTCGACAGTTCGTTCTGGAGCTTTTCCTGCGCCGCCCGGGTGGCGAGCGCCCGGTGCGCCGGCGCCAGCCGCAGCCGCGCCACGCCGTCGGCCATGCCCAGCCACTCGCAATGCTGCGCGAGTTCCCTGACCATGCCGCCGAGCTTCAGTTCGACGATCAGCGCCCGCCAGTCCGCAACCTCCGCAGTCACACTCCCCGCGGCGCCGGGCGACTGCGGCGAGGCCGGGACAGGCGCGACCGCGGGAGGAGCCGGTGCGGCCGCGACCGCGGCTGCGGCGCTGCGTACCGGCGGGGCGGCGGCGGGCGAGACCCTGCGCGGCGCTTCCCCGGCCGCCGCCGGCGTTTCCGGCCGGAAAGCCGCCAGGCGCAGCAGCGTCATGGTGAAACCGGCGCTGTCGTCCGGCGCCAGCGGCAGGTCGGCGCGGCCCTGGATGGCGATCTGGTAGGCAAGCTGCAGGAATTCGGGATCGAAGGCCTCGGCATAGGGCGCCAGCCGCGCCCGCTCCACATCGTCGGCCACCGCCTGCGGCGCGAACTGCGCGAGCGCCACCCGGTGCAGCAGCGTGGCCAGCCCCTGCAGCGCCGAGTCGAAGGACAGGCTGCGCGCGTCCATCGCCTCGGCCACGGCAAGCATGGCCGGCAGGTCGCCGGCGCGCAGCGCTTCCAGCAGCGCGTACAGGTAATCGTCGCCGACCGTGCCCAGCATGGCGCGCACCCCATCCTCCTCGACCCGGCCGGCGCCGTGCGCGATCGCCTGGTCGAGCAGCGACAGCGCGTCGCGCAGGCTGCCGGCGGCGGCCCGTGCCAGCAGTTTCAGCGCCGGCGGCTCGAACGGAACCTGCTCGGCCTCGAGCACCTTCGCAAGCTGGCCGGCGATCGCCGGCTGGGATACCTGCTTCAGGTTGAACTGCAGGCAGCGCGACAGCACCGTGACCGGGATCTTCTGCGGGTCGGTGGTGGCGAGGATGAACTTGACGTGCTCGGGCGGCTCTTCCAGCGTCTTCAGCATCGCGTTGAAGGCGTGCCCGGTGAGCTGATGCACCTCGTCGATCACGTAGACCTTGAAGCGGCCGCGCGAAGGCGTGTAGGCCGCCTTCTCCAGGAGCTGGGTCATCTCGTCGACGCCGCGGTTCGAGGCCGCGTCCATCTCGATGTAGTCGACGAAGCGCCCGGCGTCGATCTCGGTGCAGGCCGAGCAGGTGCCGCAGGGCGTCGCGCCGATGCCGGACTCGCAGTTCAGCGCCTTGGCCAGGATGCGCGCAAGCGTGGTCTTGCCCACGCCGCGCGTGCCTGTGAACAGGTAGGCGTGGTGCAGGCGGTTGCGCTCCAGCGCGTGGGTCAGGGCCCGCACGACATGCTCCTGGCCGACCAGCGCGGCGAAGCTCTTCGGCCGCCACTTGCGTGCGAGGACCTGGTAGCTCATGCGGAAAGTTTAACAGATGGGCCCGAGCGGCCCGGGGGAGGAAGGGTGGCGAGCCTGACCCCCGGCACTTGCAGTAAGCGGCTGTGGCTGCTTCCTTCCGGACCTGACCAGATTGACCACCCTGCAATGCGGGGAGACCCGCCACAGCCCATTCTATCAGGGATTCAGCCGCCGCCCCGGCGGAAGTGCAGTTCGAAGCGGGCGAGGAAGGCGGCGCGATCCGCCGCGCTGCAGCCCTTGAAGGCGATCGTCACGCGGTGCCGCGCCAGGGCGAGCAGGCCGATGCGCAGCTCGGGCATCTGCGCCAGTTCAATGCGCCAGCCGCAGCCCGGTCCTTCGTGCTCGATCAGCGTGCCGCCCGCGCAGTAGCGCGTACCGCCGACCGCGCCGGGCAGGATGCGCAGGAACTCCTCCCGGGAGATGGTCATCTCCCAGCAGGCGCCCTGCTCCCAATCAGCCACCGGCGATCGGCGGCCAGATCGCCAGCACGTCGCCTTCCTGGAGCGCGCGCGAGGCGCGCGCCTGCGGCGGCACGAAGGCGCCGTTGATCAGCACCAGATGGGTGAGCTTCTCGGGCAGCTTGTGCTGCTCGATGACCTGCGAGACGGTGGTTCCCGGCTCCAGGTCCAGCGGCAGCGCGTTGGTCGCGCGCGCCGCCGCCGGCAGGTAGTCCGACAGGGTGGCGTAGAGCTTCAGCGTGACCTTCATCGCACCGCAGACCAGACGGCCTGGGCCTGCGCGCTGGCGAGATACGCCTCCATGATCCGGGTCGGGTCGTGGAGCAGGCGATCCTTCCACTCGCCCAGGCGCACGCGGCCCTGGATCAGGCCGCGCAGCACGCCGACGTGCTCGGTCAGGCCGATGCTGGTGGCGCCGATCAGCACGTCGTCCTTGAACTGCAGGCTCAGGTAGCGGTAGCGCTTCGGATCCACCTCCTCCACCGACTCGCCGCCCTTCTCGCCCCACCACTGGCCGAACGAGGACGAGATCAGCCCTAGCGTGTCCAGCACGTTGATCGCCAGCACCCCCGGGAGCCGCGCCGAGCGGCCGGTCATGTTCAGCGCGGCGACCCGCGCCTGGTCCACCGCGTTCGGCTGGATCGCCGCGACCAGGTGCGCGCCGGTGAACAGGTCCGGCGCCTCGGCCACGTCGCCGGCCGCGTAGATGCCGGGCACCGAGGTCTGCAGGTGCTCGTCCACCAGCACGCCCTTGGCCACGTGCACCGGCGTGCCTTCCAGGAAGCCGACGTTCGGCGCCACGCCCGCCGCGACGATCACCAGGTCGCAGGGCACCCGGTCGCCGGTGGAAAGCTGCACGGTCACCGGCGCGTCGCCGTCCGCGGTCCGCTCGATGCGCTCGACGCCGGCGGAGGTGACGACCCGGATGCCCTTGGCCTCAACC
>DATMWM010000165.1:0-3017 GCA_035562535.1 Rhodocyclaceae bacterium
CTGGCGATCTTCGCCTATGTCGCCGGCAACGCCGTGTTCTCGAAGTACCTCGGCCTGCCGCACATCCCGGGCGCCGGCGAACTGGCGGTGTTCTGCGGGGCGATGGCCGGCGCGGCGCTCGGCTTCCTCTGGTTCAACGCCCATCCGGCCGAGGTGTTCATGGGCGACGTGGGCGCGCTGGCGCTGGGCGCGGCCCTGGGCACGGTGGCGGTGGTCGTCCGCCAGGAGATCGTGCTGTTCATCATGGGCGGCCTGTTCGTCGCCGAGACGCTCTCGGTGATGGTGCAGGTGCTCTACTTCAAGGCGAGCGGGGGAAAACGCATCCTCCGCATGGCGCCGCTGCATCACCACTACGAACTCGGCGGGTGGAAGGAAACGCAGGTGGTCGTGCGGTTCTGGATCATCACCATCCTGCTGGTGCTGTTCGGGCTGTCGACCCTGAAGCTAAGGTGAGAACGGCGTGAGGAGCGAGGAGAAAGGAGTGAGGAGACGTTCCATCGCGGCCCGTACGTCAGTCCCCGCGCGGCTGCTTCTCACGCCTGACTCCTCGCGATTTCAACCCATGATCCCCACCCTCGTCCTCGGACTCGGCGAATCCGGCCTGGCCATGGCGCAGTGGCTGGCGCGCGGGGGCGCACGGGTGCGCGCGGCCGACACCCGCGCCGAGCCGCCGAACGCGCGCGAACTCGCCGCGACCGCGCCGGGCGTCGAACTGGTCGCGGGGCCGTTCGCGCCTACGCTGCTCGACGGCATCGAACGCCTGGCGATCAGCCCGGGGCTGTCGCAGCGCGATCCGCTGGTCGCGGAGGCCAGGCGCCGCGGCATTCCGATCACCGGCGAGATCGAGCTGTTCGCCCAGGGTCTGCGGGCGACGGGCGCGCGCGAGCGCTGCCGCGTCATCGCGATCACCGGCACCAACGGCAAGACCACGGTCACCAGCATGGCCGGCGTCATGGCGGCGGCGGCCGGGGCGGACGCGGCGGTGGCCGGCAACATCAGCCCCTCGGCCCTGGCGGAGCTGATGCGGCGCGAGGACTCCGGCCGGATGCCGGACCTGTGGGTACTCGAACTGTCCAGCTTCCAACTCGAGACCACCGAGACGCTGCGCCCCGAGGCGGCCACCGTGCTGAACGTCAGCGACGACCACCTGGACCGCTACGACGGGCTGGCCGACTACGCCGCGGCCAAGGCGCGCATCTTCCTCGGCGCGGGCGTCCAGGTGCTCAACCGCGACGATCCGGCCGTCATGGCGATGCGCCAGCCCGGCCTGGAAGCGGTCAGCTTCGGGCTCGGTCCGGCGCCCGGCGCGCGGGACTTCGGCCTGGTCGAGCACGCCGGCGAGCACTGGCTGGCGGCGGGACAGGAGCCGCTGATGCCGCTCTACGAGCTGCCGCTCGCGGGCAGCCACAATGCGGCGAACGCGCTGGCGGCGCTCGCCCTGTGCAGCGCGGCCGGCCTGCCGCTGCCGCACCTGGTGAAGGGCCTGCGCGGCTTCCGCGGACTGCCGCACCGGGTGGAGAAGGTGGCCGAGTTCGGCGGCGTGGCCTTCTACGACGACTCGAAGGGCACGAACGTCGGCGCCACCCTGGCGGCGCTGCAGGGCCTGGGCCGCAAGGTGGTGCTGATCGCCGGCGGCGACGGCAAGGGGCAGGACTTCTCGCCGCTGGCGGCCGCGGTGCAGGCGCACGCCCGGGCGGTGGTGCTGATCGGCCGGGACGGCCCGCGGATCGAGCAGGCGATCCGCGACACCACGATCCCGCGGCTGCATGCCGAGGACATGGCGCAGGCGGTGCGCGCCGCGCGCGACGCGGCCAGTCCCGGGGATGCGGTGCTGCTCTCCCCGGCCTGCGCGAGTTTCGACATGTTCCGCAACTATGCTCACCGCGCCGAGGTGTTCGTGGCGGCGGTCAGGGCGCTCGAGCCGAAGAAGGGCGGGCGATGGAACTGACCGGACGCTACGCCGCCGCCCCCGCGGTCCAGGCGGACCTGGACCGCACGCTGCTGTGGTCTTCCCTCGTCCTGCTGCTGTTCGGACTGGTGATGGTCTATTCGGCCTCGATCGCCACCGCGGAGGCGAGCCGCTTCACCGGCCACCAGCCGCAGTACTACCTCATGCGCCACGCGGTCTTCGTGGCGATCGGTCTGGCGGCCGGCGTGGTCGCCTTCCAGATCCCGATGCGCGCCTGGCAGCAGCTCGCGCCCTGGCTGTTCATCGTCGGCGTGGTCCTGCTGCTGGCCGTCCTGCTGCCGCACGTCGGGCGGGAGATCAACGGGGCGCGGCGCTGGCTGCCGCTGGGCCCGGTGAATGCCCAGCCCTCGGAGTTCATGAAGCTGTTCGCGGTCCTCTACGCGGCCGACTACACCGTGCGCAAGCTCGCCGACATGGGTTCCTTCCGGCGCGGCTTCCTGCCGATGGCGGCGGTCATGCTGTTCGTCGGCTTTCTGCTGCTGCGCGAGCCGGACTTCGGCGCCTTCGTGGTGATCGTGGTCATCGCCTTCGGCGTGCTGTTCCTCGGCGGGATGAGCGCGCGCCTGTTCCTGCTGCTGTTCGTCGTGACCGTGGTCGGATTCGCGCTGCTCATCTGGTTCGAGCCCTACCGGCTCAAGCGCTTCATGTCCTTCCTCAATCCGTTCGAGAACGACCCGCTGGGCAAGGGCTACCAGCTCTCGCACGCGCTGATCGCCTTCGGCCGCGGCGAATGGTTCGGGGTCGGACTGGGCGCCAGCGTGGAAAAGCTCTTCTATCTTCCCGAGGCGCACACCGACTTCCTGCTGGCGGTGATCGGCGAGGAACTCGGCTTCGCCGGGGTGCTGACCGTGGTCCTGCTGTTCGCGCTGATCGTGCACAGGGCCTTCGCCATCGGCCGCCAGGCGCTGGACCTGGAGCGGGTCTATTCCGGGCTGGTGGCCCAGGGCGTGGGCGTGTGGATCGGCGCGCAGGCGTTGATCAACATGGGCGTAAACGTCGGCCTGCTGCCGACCAAGGGCCTGACCCTGCCGCTGATGAGCTTCGGCGG
>DATMWM010000166.1:0-9848 GCA_035562535.1 Rhodocyclaceae bacterium
CCCGAGGATGTGCATGCGGCCTTCCTTGGCCTGGCTGAGCGCCACCTGCATGATTTCCTTGGTGATGCCCTGGATCTTGATGTCCATCTGCAGCGCGGTCACGCCGTTGTCGGTGCCGGCCACCTTGAAGTCCATGTCGCCAAGGTGGTCCTCGTCGCCCAGGATGTCTGTGAGCACCGCGAAGCGGTTGCCTTCCTTGATCAGGCCCATGGCGATGCCGGCCACGTGCGCCTTGAGCGGCACACCGGCGTCCATCAGCGACAGCGAGGTGCCGCAGACCGTTGCCATGGAGCTGGAACCGTTCGACTCGGTCACCTCGGAGACCACGCGGATCGAATAGTTGAACTCGTCCTGCGGCGGCAGCACGGCGACGATCGCCCGCTTGGCAAGGCGCCCGTGGCCGATCTCGCGGCGCTTCGGCGAGCCGATGCGGCCGGTCTCGCCGGTGGCGAAGGGAGGCATGTTGTAGTGGAGCATGAAGCGCTCCTTGTACTCGCCGGCCAGCGCGTCGATGATCTGCTCGTCGCGGCCGGTGCCGAGCGTGGCGACCACCAGGGCCTGGGTCTCGCCGCGGGTGAACAGCGCCGATCCGTGGGTACGCGGCAGGACCGAATGCCTGATGGTGATCGGCCGCACGGTGCGCGTGTCGCGGCCGTCGATGCGCGGCTCGCCGTTGAGGATCTGGCTGCGCACGATCTTCGCCTCCAGGTCGAAGAAGATGTTCTTGACCTGATTGGCGTCGACCGGCGCCTCGCCGCCGGTCAGGGTCTCCAGCAGACCGTTGCGGATCTCGTCCACCCGCACCGTGCGCGCCTGCTTCTGGGTGAGCCGGTAGGCGTCGCGCAGGCCGGCCTCGACCATCTCGCCGATCCTGGCGATCAGCGCCTCGTCGCGCACCGGCGGCTGCCACTTCCACTCGGGCTTGCCGGCGACCTCGACCAGTTCGTTGATCGCGCGGATCGCCACCTGCATCTGGTCGTGGCCATAGACCACGGCGCCGAGCATCACGTCCTCCGACAGTTCCATCGCCTCGGACTCGACCATCAGCACGGCGGACTGGGTGCCCGCCACGACCAGGTTCAGCTTGCTGTCCTTGATCTGCGACTGGGTCGGATTGAGCATGTACTGGCCGTCGATGTACCCGACCCGGGCCGCGCCGATCGGGCCGTTGAACGGCAGCCCCGAAATCGCCAGCGCCGCGGAAACGCCGATCATCGCCGGGATGTCCGGATCGATCTCGGGATTGAGCGAGAGCACCGTGGCGACCACCTGCACGTCGTTGTAGAAGCCGTCGGGGAACAGCGGGCGGATCGGCCGGTCGATCAGGCGCGAGGTCAGGATCTCCTTCTCGGAGGGCCGGCCCTCGCGCTTGAAGAAGCCGCCCGGGATCCGGCCCGCCGCGTAGGTCTTCTCGACGTAATCGACGGTCAGCGGAAAGAAGTCCTGCCCCGCGCGGATGTCCCGCGCCGCCACCACCGTGGCCAGCACGACCGTGTCGTCCATATTGACCATGACCGCGCCGTGGGCCTGGCGCGCAATCTCGCCGGTTTCCAGGGTGACGGTATGGGCACCGTATGCAAACGTCTTTTTCGTGGCGATCAGCACCTGCGTATCCTCTCGGGGAAGGTCGGCGACCGCACGCTACGCACAGGCGGGTTCGCCGCTGGCCCGCGATGCGCCGCGGGCCGACAATAAAACGAAACCGGCGCGAGCACGTACGCTCACGCCGGTGTGTTCGGCCATGCCCTCAACCGCCGGACCGGGCATCGGACCGATGGTGCTTATTTGCGCAGGCCCAGGCGCTCGATCAGGGAGCGATACCGGTCGACGCTCTTGCTCTTCAGGTAGTCGAGCATCTTGCGGCGCTGGCTCACCATCTTGAGCAGGCCGCGGCGCGAGTGGTGGTCCTTGACGTGGGCCTTGAAATGCCCGGTCAGGTCGTTGATGCGGGCGGTCAGCAGCGCGACCTGGACCTCTGGCGACCCGGTGTCGCCCGCCTTGGTCTGGTAGTTGCCGACGATCTGCGCCTTGCTTGCGGTGGAAATTGCCATCTTTTCGCTCTGTCAGTGCTTTCTGAAAGGGCGCGATTATAGCCCGGATTGCGGCACAAGCTCAACACGACCGCATGAGCGGACGCGGCTCAGGCGGCCACCAGCCGCTGGGGCGCGACCAGGCCGTCCTCGCGGGCCAGGCCGATCCCGAGGAAACGCCCTGACTCGTAGACACGGACCGGCAGGCCGGGGGCCAGGCCGGGAAGGCGCACAGGCTGGCCATGCCCGAACCGGACGGCCTGGTCCGGCTCCAGATCCACCCGCGCCAAGTCGGCCACCAGCGCATCCGCCGGCGCCAGCGCGCGCTCGCGCGCCGCCTCGTCCATCCGCTCCAGCGCGTCCAGGCCGATCGCGTCCGCCACCTCGAAGCGGCCGATGGCGGTGCGGCGCAGCGCGGCCAGGTGGGCGCCGCAGCCGAGCGTCTCGCCGAGGTCGTCGGCCAGGCTGCGGATGTAGGTGCCCTTGCTGCAGCGCACGTCCAGTTCGAGACGCGCGCCCTGCCGTGCGACCAGATTCAGAGCATGGATGCGCACCCGGCGCGGCGCGCGCTCGACCACCACGCCGCGTCGCGCCAGCGCGTACAGCGGCACGCCGTCGCGCTTCAGCGCCGAGTGCATCGGCGGCACCTGCTCGATCTCGCCGCGGAAGCGCGCCAGCGCCTCCAGCAGGGACGCCTCGCTCACCGCGACCGCCGAGCGGCGGATCACCGCGCCCTCGGCGTCGCCGGTGTCGGTGCGCGCGCCCAGTTCCACGGTCGCCAGATAGCGCTTGTCCGCGTCGAGCAGGGACTGGCTGAACTTGGTCGCCTCGCCGAAGGCGAGCGGCAGCAGGCCGGTGGCCAGCGGATCGAGCGTGCCGGTGTGGCCGGCCTTCTCGGCGCGGTAGAGGCGCCGCGCCGCCTGCAGCGCGGCGTTGGAGCTCATCCCGCCCGGCTTGTCGAGCAGCAGCACCCCGTCCAGCTTCCGTTTCGGTTGCCGGGCCTGGACCATCCCTGGGCGAACCTACTCCGAGTGGTGCTTCTGGTCGGCGTCCAGCGCCTCGTCGATCAGGCGGGACAGGCGCACGCCGCGCTCGACCGAGGCGTCGTAGACGAAATGCAGTTCGGGGATCGTGTGCAGCCGGATGCGCTGCCCGAGTTCGTGCCTCAGAAATCCGGCGGCGCGCTTCAGGCCGGTCTCGATCGCCTTCAGGTGCTCGGCGTCCAGGCTGGTGTAGAACACCTTGGCGTGCGCGTAGTCCGGGCTGACCTCGACGCCGGTCAGCGTGATAAGGCCGATGCGCGGATCCTTGACCTCGGTGCGCAGCAGTTCCGCCAGCTCGCGCTGGATCTGGTCGGCCACGCGCTGCATGCGCGAGAAGTCCCTGGGCATCGGTTAGCGGGCGCAGTGCCTGGACGAGGCGCGCCCCCTAGAGGGTCCGCGCCACCTCCTGGATCTCGAACACCTCCAGTTGGTCCTTCTCCTGGATGTCGTTGTAATTCTTCAGCGACAGGCCGCACTCGAAGCCGGCCTTGACCTCGCGCGCGTCGTCCTTGAAGCGCTTGAGCGAGTCCAGTTCCCCGGTCCACACCACCACGTTGTCGCGCAGCAGCCGCACCTGGGCGCCGCGCCGCACCACGCCGTCCAGCACGTAGCAGCCGGCCACGGTGCCGACCTTGGAGATCTTGAACACCTGCCGGATCTCCACCAGGCCGATGACGCTCTCCTTGCGCTCCGGCGCCAGCATGCCGGACATGGCGGCCTTCACCTCGTCGACCGCGTCGTAGATGATGTTGTAGTAGCGGATGTCCACCCCGAGGGCCTCGGCCAGCTTGCGCGCCTGGGCGTCGGCCCGGGTGTTGAAGCCGATGATCACCGCCTTCGAGGCCGAGGCGAGGTTGATGTCGGATTCGGTGATGCCGCCGACCGCACCGTGCACCACGGTCACCTTGACCTCGTCGGTGGAGAGCTTGGACAGCGCATGCACCAGCGCCTCCTGCGAGCCCTGCACGTCAGCCTTGATGATCAGCGCCAGGTGCTTCACCCCGCCCTCGCCCATCTGCTCGAACATGTTCTCGAGCTTGGCTGCCTGCTGCTTGGCGAGCTTGACGTCGCGGAACTTGCCCTGGCGGAACAGCGCGATCTCGCGCGCCTTGCGCTCGTCGGGCAGTACCATGACCTCGTCGCCCGCGGCCGGGACGTCCGACAGGCCCTGGATCTCCACCGGGATCGAAGGACCGGCGGCGTCCACCTGCTTGCCGTTCTCGTCCAGCATCGCGCGCACGCGGCCGAACACCCCGCCGGCGAGCACCACGTCGCCGCGCCTGAGCGTTCCGGTCTGCACCAGCAGCGTGGCCACCGGGCCGCGGCCCTTGTCCAGCCGGGCCTCGATCACCAGACCCTTGGCCGGGGTCTCGCGCGGCGCCTTGAGCTCCAGCACCTCGGCCTGCAGCAGCACGCTCTCCAGAAGCTGGTCGATGCCCTGCCCGGACTTGGACGACACCGGAACGAACATGGCCTCGCCGCCGTATTCCTCCGGCACCACGCCCTCGGCCACCAGCTCCTGCTTGACCCTATCCTGGTTCGCGTCGGGCTTGTCGATCTTGGTGATCGCCACCACCATCGGCACGTGGGCCGCGCGCGCGTGGCTGATCGCCTCGCGCGTCTGCGGCATGACGCCGTCGTCGGCGGCCACCACCAGGATGACGATGTCGGTGGCCCGGGCGCCGCGGGCGCGCATCGCGGTGAAGGCCTCGTGGCCCGGGGTGTCGAGGAAGGTCACCACGCCGCGCGGGGTCTCCACGTGGTAGGCGCCGATGTGCTGGGTGATGCCGCCGGCCTCGCCCGCCGCCACGCGGGTGCGCCGGAGATAGTCGAGCAGCGAGGTCTTGCCGTGGTCGACGTGGCCCATGACCGTGACCACCGGGGCCCGCGGCTCGAGCGAGACGTCCTTCTGCTGCGCCTCGGCCTCCGCCAGGTAGGCGTCCGGCTCGTTGATCCGCGCCGGCTTGGCGACGTGGCCCATCTCCTCGACCACGATCATCGCCGTCTCCTGGTCCAAAACCTGGTTGATCGTGGCCATGGTGCCGAGCTTCATCAGGGTCTTGATCACCTCGGCAGCCTTGACCGCCATCTTGTGCGCCAGGTCGCCGACCGAGATGGTCTCGGGCACCAGCACCTCGCGGATGATCGGCTCGGCCGGCATCTGGGCGGGATGCGTCTCCTCGGCGTGGCGGTGGCGGCCGCGCGGCCCGCCGCGCCAGCCGGCCGCGCCGCCGGCCGCATCGCCCCGGGTCTTTATGCCGCGGCGCTTGGCCGCCTCGTCCTTCCAGGCGGTGGAGGCCGGTTTCTTCGCCTTCTTCTCCTCGGGCTTGACCGCCGGCTTGTGCAGCGTCCCGCTGGGCGCGGCCTCGCCGGCCTTGGGCGCCGCCTTCTCCTCCTCGGCCTTCTTGGCCGCCTCCTCGGCGGCCTTCTGCTGCTGGGCCAGGCGCTCCTCGGCCTCCTGCTTCGCGCGCAACTCGCGCTCCTGCCGCTCCTTGATCTCGTTCGCCTGGAGCGCCTGCAACTCGGCCTGGCGCTGGGCTTCCGCCTCGCGCAGCCGCGCCTGCTCGGCGTCGATCACCGGAGCGGAGGGCGTTGCCGGCGGCGCCACCTCGGGCGTGGCCTCGCCGGTCTCGCGCTTGACCAGCACGCGCTTCTTGCGAACCTCGACCTGGATGGTGCGCGCCTTGCCGGACGAATCCGCCTTCTTGATCTCGCTGGTCTGGCGACGCGTCAGGGTGATCTTGGTCTTGGCCTGCGACTCGCCGTGCGAGCGGCGCAGGTAGTCGAGCAGCCGGGTCTTGTCCTGCTCGGACAGCACGTCCGACTCGCTGTTCTTGTCGACGCCGGCCCTCTGCAATTGCTCGAGCAGCGATGCAGCGGGCATCTTCAGCTCGCTGGCAAACTGGACTACGCTCATCTGTGCCATCTCAGCTCTCCGCAATTACTGGAACCAGTGCGCCCGCGCCGAAGTAATCAGATTCTTCGCCCGCTCCGCATCGATGCCGGACATCTCCACCAGTTCGTCCACCGCCAGGTCTGCCAGTTCGTCGCGCGAGCACACGCCCGAGCGCGCCAGCCTGGCCGCCAGCGGCTTGTCCATGCCGTCCAGGGCCAGCAGGTCATCGGACACGTTCTCCAGCTGCTCCTCGTCCACGATCGCCTCGGTGAGCAGCACGTTGCGCGCCCGGTTGCGCAGCTCGTTCACCGTCTCCTCGTCGAAGGTCTCGATCTCGAGCATCTCCTGGAGCGGCACGTAGGCCACTTCCTCCAGCGTGGAGAAGCCCTCCTCGATCAGGATGTTCGCCACCTCCTCGTCCACGTCCAGCCTGTCCATGAACAGCTGGCGGATCTGGCCGTGTTCCTCCTCGACCTTCTTTTGCGACTCCTCGACGGTCATGAGGTTGATCGTCCAGCCGGTCATCTCGGAGGCGAGCCGCACGTTCTGGCCGCTGCGGCCGATGGCGATCGCCAGGTTGTCCTCGTCGACCACCACGTCCATGCTGTGCGTGTCCTCGTCCACCACGATGCTGGTGACGTCGGCCGGGGCGAGCGCGCCGATCACGAACTGCGCCGGATCGGCCGACCAGACGATGATGTCGACCCGCTCGCCGGACAGTTCGTTGGTCACCGCCTGCACGCGCGAGCCGCGCATGCCCACGCAGGTGCCGATCGGGTCGATGCGCGGGTCGTTGGACTTGACCGCGATCTTGGCGCGCATGCCCGGGTCGCGGGCGGCCGCCTTGATCTCCAGCAGACCGTCCTCGATCTCAGGAACCTCGAGCTCGAACAACTTCATGATGAATTCGGGCGCGGTGCGCGACAGGATCAGCTGCGGCCCGCGGGCGCCGCGCTCGATGCGCATCAGGAAGGCCCGCACGCGGTCGCCGACGCGCAGGTTCTCCTTGGGGATCATCTGGTCGCGCGGCAGCAGCGCCTCCATGCGGCCGACCTCGACGATCGCGCTGCCGCGCTCGATGCGCTTGATCGCGCCGGTGACAATGTGCTCCTTGCGCTCCAGGAAGTCGGCCAGCACCTGCTCGCGCTCGGCGTCGCGGATCTTCTGCAGGATGACCTGCTTGGCGGCCTGGGCACCGATGCGGCCGAACTCGATCGGCTCCAGCGGTTCTTCGATGAATTCGTCGATCTGGACGTCGGGCACCTGCTTCTGCGCCTCGCTGATGCCGATCTGCAGCTCCTCGGTCTCCACCGCGTCGTCGGCCACGACCAGCCAGCGGCGGAAGGACTCGTACTCGCCGGTGTTGCGGTCGATCTGCACCCGCACGTCCGCTTCCTCGTGGATGCGCTTCTTGGTCGCGGAGGCCAGGGCGGACTCGAGCGCGGCGAAGACGATGTCCTTGTTGACGTTCTTCTCCCGCGCCAGGGCGTCCACCAGCAACAAAATCTCGCGGCTCATCTACGCATCTCCTGCAATGCTCATTTCCTGTCGAAGTTCGGCACCAGTCGCGCCTTCTCGATCTGCTCCAGTTCCAGCTCGAAGGTCTCGCCCCCGCTGAGCAGGCGCAGCCTGCCCTCCGCCACCCCGGACAGCACGCCGGTGAAGTTGCGCCGCCCCGCGATCGGGACGCGCAGCCTCAACTGGGCCTCCTGCCCGGCGAACCGCTCGAAGTCGGCCGGCCGCTTGAGCGGACGGTCCAGACCCGGCGAGGACACCTCGAGCCGGTCGTAGTCGACGTTCTCCACCGCGAACAGCCGGGTCAGGTGATGGCTGACCCGCGCGCAGTCGTCGACGGTCACGCCGCCCGGCTGCGCGGGCGTGTCGATGAACACGCGCAGCAGGCGGCCTCGCGGACTCGTTTCGAAGTCCACGAACTCGTAGCCCAGGCCGGCGACGGCCCGCTCGATGATTTCCGCGATGTCAGTCAAGCGCTACAAATAAAAAATGGGCGAAACGCCCATCTTCCTGTCGGTGCCGAACGAAGAACGGTGCTAACCGGAAAAATCAGCGGAATTATAGCAGAGTGCGTGATGCCGGGACAATCGCGCCGACATCAGCGCGGCTTTCCCGGGCGCGCTCGCGGGGCCCTGGGCGGGGCGGCGCGTGCCGGCGTGCGCGCGGCGTGCTCGGACGGGGCCGTCGCCGGCCCGGCGCCGGGCATCGACAGGCTCGCCAGCAGCGCCTGGACTTCCGGCTCTTCCAGGTCGGCGTGCATGCCGCGCTTGAGCTTGCGCGGCAGCGCCACCGGACCGAAGCGCGTGCGGATCAGCCGGCTCACGGTCATGCCCAGCGCCTCGAAGATGCGGCGCACCTCGCGGTTGCGGCCCTCGGACAGCACGATGCGGTACCAGTGGTTCGAGCCCTCGCCGCCCGCGTCCTCCACCAGGCCGAGCCGCGCCGGCCCGTCCTCCAGTTCGACGCCGTCGAGCAGGCGCTGGCGCTGCTCGTCGGAGAGCAGGCCAACGATGCGTACCGCGTACTCCCGCTCCAGGCCGAAGCGCGGATGCATCATGCGGTTGGCCAGTTCGCCGCTGGTGGTGAGCAGCAGCAGGCCGGAGGTGTTCAGGTCCAGGCGACCCACGGCGATCCAGCGGCTGCCGCGCAGCTTGGGCAGTTTGTCGAAAACGCTGGACCGGCTTTCGGGGTCGTCGCGGGAGACGATCTCGCCCTCGGGCTTGTGGTAGATCAGCACGCGCGGCAGCCGCGCCGAGAAGCGCAGCTGCACCAGCCGGCCGTTTACCTTGACCCGGTCGCCCTGGGCGATGCGCTGCCCGGTGTGGGCGGGCTCGCCGTTTACGCTGACCCGCCCGGCGGCGATCCATTCCTCGATCTCGCGCCGCGACCCGAGTCCGGCCTGGGCGAGCAGCTTGTGCAGTTTCTCCGACTGGACGGCCGGCGCTGCCCGGCCCAGGAGGGCCTTGGCGTCGCCGGGCAACGCCTTGGAATGCTCCTCGGTACCTTCGCGCGCGCCCGGCCCGGCTTTGCCGCGGGCGCCGCCGGGCTTCGGGCTGCCGGCCGGCGGCCGGAAAGGCGTGGCCTTGCCGCCGCGCCGCCGTTGCGCCGGCACCGTGCCTTCCGCCGTCTCCGGCTTTGCGCCCCGGCGCTTCACGCGGCGGGCCCGTCGCCGGCGCCCGGCAGGTCCATGACCCGCTCGATCTCCGCGAGCGGCGGCAGCTCGGAGAGGCTGCGCAGCCCGAGATCGTCCAGGAAGCGCCGGGTGGTGGCGTAGAGCGCGGGCCGGCCCGGCGTGTCGCGGTGGCCAACCACGTCGATCCAGCCGCGCGCCTCCAGGGTGCGCAGGATGTTCGCCGACACGGCCACGCCGCGCACGTCCTCGATGTCGCCGCGTGTGACCGGCTGGCGATACGCGATGATCGCCAGCGTCTCCAGCACCGCGCGGGAATAGCGCGGCGGCTTCTCCTGCTTCAGGCGGTCCAGGTAGGCCTGGAACTCGGGGCGTGTCTGGAAGCGCCAGCCGGAGGCGAGCTGCACCAGTTCCACGCCGCGCCCGCTCCAGTCCGCCCGCAATTCATCGAGCAGGCGGCGCACCAGGTCCGTGCCCGGATCGGTCTCGAACAGCCTGCGCAGCTCCGCCACCTGCAGCGGCTCGGCGGCCGAGAGCAGCGCGGTCTCAAGGATCAGCTTGCAGCGCTCCGGCGACAGCCCGTCGGCGTCCAGCCCGGAGGGCTCATGCGGATGCGCGGCGCCGCCCTCGATCACTTCGAGCGGCGGCGCCTCGGCCGGGTCGTGCTCAAGCCGGTTCGTCTGCTGGGACATCCGCCAGCCTCACGTAGATCGGGGCGAACACCTCGCGCTGCA
>DATMWM010000167.1:0-5031 GCA_035562535.1 Rhodocyclaceae bacterium
AGTCCCGGAATGTCGGCGATGACGAAGCTGCGGTCGTGGTCGACGCGCACCACGCCCAGGTTCGGCTGCAGCGTGGTGAACGGGTAGTCGGCCACCTTGGGCCGCGCCGCGGAGACCGCCCGGATGAAGGTGGACTTGCCGGCGTTCGGCATCCCGAGCAGGCCGACGTCCGCGAGCACCTTCAGCTCCATCTTCAGCTCGCGGCGTTCGCCGGGTTCGCCGGGCGTGCATTGCCGGGGCGCCCGGTTGGTACTCGACTTGAAGTGCAGGTTGCCCAGACCGCCCTTGCCGCCGCGGGCGAGCACGGCGTTCATGCCATGATGATCGAGGTCGGCAATCAGCTCGCCGCTCTCGAGATCGCTGATCACGGTGCCCACCGGCACGCGCAGCGTCATGTCCTCGCCGCCCTTGCCGTAGCAGTCGGCGCCGCGGCCGTTCTCGCCGCGCTGCGCGCGGAAGATGCGGGTGTAGCGGTAGTCGATCAGGGTGTTCAGGTTCTCGTCGGCGACCGCGTAGATGCTGCCCCCGCGGCCGCCGTCGCCGCCGCTGGGCCCGCCGCGGGGCACGTACTTCTCGCGGCGAAAGGTCGCCACGCCGTTGCCGCCGTCGCCGGCAATGACCTCGATCTTCGCTTCGTCGATGAACTTCAAGGGTGGCCCTTAAACCAAAAGGCCCTATCCGGGGGATAGGGCCTTTCGTGGCAAGCTTGCGACGCTCAGGCGGGCAGGATGTTCACCGTCCTCCGGCGCTGGGCGCCCTTGACCGCGAACTGAACTGTGCCCTCGACCTTGGCGAACAGGGTGTGGTCCTTGCCGATGCCGACGTTGTCGCCGGCATGGAACTGCGTGCCGCGCTGGCGCACGATGATGCTGCCCGCGCTGACCAGTTGGCCGCCGTAGCGCTTGACGCCGAGCCGTTTCGATTCCGAATCGCGGCCGTTGCGAGAACTGCCGCCCGCCTTCTTGTGTGCCATGATCCAGTCTCCTCAGGCCGAGATGCCGTCGATGCGGATCTCGGTGTAGTTCTGCCGGTGCCCCTGATGCTTCTGGTAGTGCTTGCGCCGGCGCATCTTGAATATCTTCACCTTGTCGTGCCGGCCGTGCGAAACCACGGTGGCCTTGACCGACGCGCCGGCAACCATGGGCGCGCCGATCTTCACGGCCTCGCCCTCGCCGACCAGGAGCACCTGGTCCAGCGTGATTTCCGCGCCCACGTCTGCAGGTATCTGTTCTACCTTGATCTTCTCGCCGGGGACAACCCGATATTGCTTGCCGCCGGTTTTTATGACCGCATACATGATGGACTCCGAAACGCCTCTTGGGAAAACCGCGCATTCTACGGGAAAGGCCCGTCCGGGTCAAAAGCCGTTCGTCCCCGCGGCAGGTCCGATTGTCCTTGACGCTCCATGGCGGGGCGCCTACCATCCGCGTTTTTTTCGGGGTCGGTCTTGTCGCTGCTCAGCCTGTACGCGCCGGTCGTCGAAGACATGCGGGCGGTGGACGCGGTCATCCGCGAGCGGCTGCATTCCGAGGTGGTGCTGATCCGCCAGGTGGCGGAATACATCATCGGCAGCGGAGGCAAGCGCCTGCGTCCGGCCCTGGTTCTGCTTGCGGCCGGCGCAGCCGGCTACCGCGGCACGCACCACCACGAACTGGCGGCGGTCGTGGAGTTCATCCACACGGCGACCCTGCTGCACGACGACGTGGTCGACGAGTCCGACCTGCGGCGCGGCAACAAGACCGCGAACGCGCTTTTCGGCAACGCGGCCTCGGTCCTGGTCGGCGACTTCCTCTATTCGCGCGCCTTCCAGATGATGGTGACCGTGAACGACATGCGAGTCATGCAGGTGCTGGCCGACGCCACGAACACCATCGCCGAGGGCGAGGTGCTGCAGTTGCTCAACTGCCACGACGCGGGCGTCGACGTCCCGGCCTACCTGAGAGTCATCCGCTACAAGACGGCCAAGCTGTTCGAGGCCGGGGCGCGGCTGGGCGGCATCCTCGGCGGCGTGCCGGCGCCGGCCGAAGACGGGCTCGCGCGCTACGGCATGCATCTGGGCACCGCCTTCCAGCTGATCGACGACGTGCTGGACTACTCCGGCGACGAGCATGCCACCGGCAAGCATCTGGGCGACGACCTGGCCGAGGGCAAGCCGACGCTTCCGCTGATCCACGCGATGCAGCACGGCACGGTGGAGCAGGCCGCCTGCGTGCGCCATGCGATCGAGCAGGGCGGGCGCGACGATTTCGCGGCCGTCATGGCGGCGATCCGCGCGACCGGCGCCCTGGACGAGACGCGGCGGCTGGCCCGGGCCGAGGCCGACCTGGCGATCGAGGCGCTGTCGCCGCTGGGCGGTTCAAAACACAAGGAATGTCTGGTAGAATTGGCGCGCTTTTCAGTCATGCGGGACCACTGATGCCCGATTGCGGGTCCGGCGCGAGGAAAAGCGTTCAGCAGGCCGGGCCAAGCGCGAGCTTGGCTCTGTCGTTCTGGCGGTTCGGTTCGGGGTGTAGCTCAGCCTGGTAGAGTACTGCGTTCGGGACGCAGGAGTCGGAGGTTCGAATCCTCTCACCCCGACCAATTCATCTTCGCTTCCAAGTTCCATCAAGCCGTCCGGCGGTTCGCGCCGGGCGCAATCGGTTATAGTCCGCCAGTCGAGAGGCGCTCGGGGGCACGGCGCGCATGGGCAAGCTCATCCTTCTCCTGCTGGTGGCGTTGGCCGCATTCGTGATCTTCAAGGGTCTCAAGGCGCCTCGCGGACGTCGATCGTCCGATCGCGCCGCCGATGCTTCGCCGGAGCGAATGGTGACCTGCGAGCGCTGCGGCGTGCACCTGCCCGAAAGCGATAGCGTCCGGGAAGGCGGCAAGTACTTCTGTTCCGAGGAACATCGGCGGCTCGACGGGTGACGATGTCTCGCCCAGCGGACAGCGGAACCGGCGCCATGCCGTCCGCGACGCCGGATTCGCTCTGGCGCTCTCTCAGCTACTTCAATTACTACCGCCTGGCCGCAGCGACGCTGTTCTTCGTTGCGATGGCGCTGTACCGGCCCGGCACGGGCATCGAGCACCAGGACCGGACCCTGTTCGTCGCGGTCGACGTGGCCTACTGGGTGCTGGCGCTGTTCTTCGTGCTCAGCCACCGCCGGCTGCACCTGCGCTTCAACCGCCTGCTGACCCTGCAGGTGCTGACCGACGTGGTGGCGATCACACTGCTCGTGTACGCGAGCGGCGGACAGAAGAGCGGGCTGGCCTTCATGCTGCTGGTGGTGGTCGCCGGCGCCGGCCTGGTGGGCAAGGGCCGCATGGCGCTGTTCTATGCCGCGCTGGCCACCATCGGCGTGCTGGTCGAGGAAGGCTACCGGGCGCTGACCGGCCAGGGCGAAAGCGACTTCGTGCGCGTCGGCATCACCAGCATCGGGTTCTTCGCGACCGCGATGGCCGCCGCGCTGCTGGCCCGCCGCGTCATCGCGAACGAGGAACTGGCGCGGCAGCGCGGCGTGGAACTCGCGGACCAGTTGCGGGTGAACCAGCGCATCATCCGCGACATGCTGGACGGGGTGCTGGTGGTGGATCGCTCGGGCGTCGTGCGGCAGAGCAATCCGCAAGCCGACCAGCTGCTGGGATCCCCCGCGGCCGGCCGGCAGCTCGCGGAACTGCTGCCGGATGCGGCGGGCGACCTGCTGCAGGCCGATGCCGAAGGGGCGGAACTGGAGCGGCCGAGCGCCGCGAATCAGGGCGGCAAGCCCCTGCGCACGCGCGCGATCCGCACCGGCGGCGACCTGCTGGTGTTCGTGGAGGATCCGGGCCGGCTGCAGGCCCGGGCCCAGCAATTGAAGCTGGCGGCGCTCGGGCGGCTGACGGCGAGCATCGCCCACGAGATTCGCAATCCGCTTTCCGCGATCACCCAGGCGGCGGACCTGCTGGGCGAGGAGAAGCGCGCCGAAATGCAGGTTCGGCTGACGCGCATCATCCGCGACAATGCCCAGCGCCTAGAACGCATGGTCCGCGACGTGCTCGAACTGGGCCATCGCGACCGCATCGAACCGGAGCGGCTGAAGCTCGCCAGCTTCCTGCCGGTCTTCCTGGACGAGATCTGCATGCACGAGAAGGTTGGCCGCGAGCGCTTCGCCATGGAGGTCGAGGACGGGGCGAGCCTCGTCTTCGACCGCGCCCACTTCAACCAGGTGATGTGGAACCTGCTGACCAACGCCCTGCGCCACGGCGCCGGGGGCCCGGGCGGCATACGCCTAAAGGCGCAGACGCGGCCGGCCGCTAATCGCTGCGAGCTGCACGTCATGGATGACGGTCCGGGGATCGACGAGAAGCTGGCCGGCCAGGTGTTCGAACCGTTCTTTACCACCCACAGCAAGGGCACCGGCCTGGGCCTGTTCATCGCCCGCGAACTGTGCGACGCGAACGGCGCCGCGCTCAGCCTGCTGGACAACGACCCCGGCGCCCATTTCTGCGTCGCCGGCAGGATGGAAAAATGACCGCTGCGCGGACAGACCGCCGTCATCGACCGGACACGCCCCAGGTGCTCGTCGTCGACGACGAGGAGGACATCCGGGAATTGCTGGACCTGACGATGGCGCGCATGGGCCTGTCGGCCGACACCGCCGGCAGCGTGCGCGAAGCGCGCAGCCTGCTCGACAGCCGCCAGTACCAGCTGTGCCTGACCGACATGCGCCTGCCCGACGGCGACGGCCTGGAGCTGGTGCGCCATATCGGCGAGCACTGCCGCGATCTGCCGGTGGCGGTAATCACCGCCTACGGGAGCACGGAGAACGCGGTCGCGGCGCTGAAGGCCGGCGCCTTCGACTATCTCTCCAAGCCGGTCTCGCTGGACCAGTTGCGATCGCTGGTGAAGTCCGCGCTCAAGATCTCCCAGCCCGATCCGGCCGCCGACTCCACGGAGGCCTACGAGCTGCTCGGCGAGTCGCCCGCGCTGCAGCAGGTGAAGGTGCTGATCTCCAAGCTCGCCCGCAGCCAGGCGCCGGTCTACGTTTCCGGCGAGTCGGGCAGCGGCAAGGA
>DATMWM010000168.1:0-16597 GCA_035562535.1 Rhodocyclaceae bacterium
GGAGTGACTCTAAGGTCTTCGTGGTGGAGGTAAGCGGGATCGAACCGCTGACCTCTTGCATGCCATGCAAGCGCTCTCCCAGCTGAGCTATACCCCCACAAGAGAGGGCGCATTATAGGGGCGGGTCGGGCGCTTGTAAACAGCGGAACCCGGGTTCCGAAAAGCGCGGATCGGGGGCGCGCGGGAGCGGCGACCGGGGTCGCCCCGCGTTCAGAGTACCTTGCCCGGATTCATCAGGTTGCGCGGGTCGATCGCCTGCTTCACTGCCCGCATGAGATCCATCTCGACTTCGCTCTTGTAGCGCAGCATCTCGCTGCGCTTGAGCTGGCCGATGCCGTGCTCGGCCGAGATGGAGCCGCCCAGGCCGGCGACGATGTCGTGCACGATCCGGTTCGCCTGCGGGGTCAGCGCGATGAAATCGGCATTGTCGGCCGCGACCGGTTTGGACAGGTTGTAGTGCAGGTTGCCGTCGCCGACATGGCCGAAGGCGACGATGCGCACGCCGGGGAACGCCGCCCGCAGCGCCGCGTCCGCCTGCTCCAGAAAATCCGGAATGCGGCTCACCGGCACCGAGACGTCGTGCTTGATGCTGATCCCCTCCACTTTCTGGGCCTCTGAGCAGTTCTCGCGCAGCCGCCACAGTTCGCCGACCTGCGCCAGGCTGCCGGCAAGCGCCGCGTCCAGCACGCGTCCGGCCTCGATCTCGACCGCAAGCGCGCGCTCCAGCGCCCCGGTAATGTCGAAGTCGGGCAGGGTTTCCGACAGTTCCACCAGCAGGCTCCAGGGCGCAGTGGTCGCCAACGGCTCGCGCGCGCCGGGAATATTCTTCAGCACCAGATCGAGCGCGCTGCGGCCGATCAGTTCGAAGGCGGTCACCCGCTCGCCGAAACTCGACCGCAACCGCCCGAGGAGTTCGACCGCGGCGGCCGGCGAGCCGATGGCGAGCCAGGCCACCGCGCTCGCGCGCGGCCGCGGAAACAGCTTGAGCACCGCGGCGGTGATGATGCCCAGGGTGCCTTCGGCGCCGACGAACAGGTGCTTCAGGTCGTAGCCGGTGTTGTCCTTGCGCAGCCCGCGCAGCCCGTCCCAGACGCGCCCGTCGGCCAGCACCACCTCCAGGCCGAGAACGAGTTCGCGGGCGTTGCCGTAGCGCAGCACGTGGACGCCGCCGGCATTCGTGGACAGGTTGCCGCCGATCTCGCAGCTGCCCTCGGCGGCGAGGCTGAGCGGGAACAGGCGATCGGCCGCCGCCGCCGACTCCTGCACCCGGGCGAGCAGGCAGCCGGCCTCGGCGGTTATCGTGTTGTTCGCCGCATCCACCGAACGGATCCGGTTCAGCCGCGACAGGCTGATGAGCACGGCGTCGCCGGACGAATCCGGGGTGGCGCCACCGCACAGGCCGGTGTTGCCGCCCTGCGGCACAACCGGAACGCCGGCCCCGGTGATCAGCGCCACGGCCGCCGCGACCTCGGCCGTGCTGCCCGGCTTGACCACGCAGCGCGCCCGCCCGGCGTAGCGGCCGCGCCAGTCGGTCAGGTGCGGCGCCATGTCCGCGGGATCGGCGAGGACGGCGCCCGCGCCCAGGAGACTGCGCAACCGCGCGATCAGGTCGTCGTCATTCATCGGGATTCAGTTTTCGAGCACGGCATGGCGTATGGCGGGCAGGTTGCGCTGGACCGCCGCGCGCCCCTCGGCGATCGCCTCGGCGGCGCGGTGGTAGTCGAGCAGACCGAGGTGCGCCACCCGCGGCGAGACCAGAACGTCGGCCGGCTCGCCGGCGAGCCGGCTGCGGGCGATGCGCACCTGCATGATGTTGATGCTCGCGGTGAGCACGGTGACCAGCGAAGGCAGGTTGCCGGCGGCATCGGCCGGCGCACCCGACGAGGCCGGAACGCCAAGCCGGCCGAGGATGCGGCGCGTCCAGCCGGTCTCGCTTTCCGGGGGCGGCTCCCCCGCGCCGCGCCGCAGGCTGCGGCCGACGATGTCGGCGCCCAGGTCCACCGCGATCACCCTGTCCACGCCCATCGCCCGCGCGAGCGACACCGGCACCGGATTCACCAGCCCGCCGTCCACCAGGTAGCCCGCGCCGCGGGGCACCGGGGTGAACAGCCCCGGCAGCGCGATCGACGCGCGCACTCCCTCGGCTACGCTGCCCTCGCGCAGCCACACCTCACGCCCGCTCTCCAGGTCGGTCGCCACGCAGGCGAAGGGCACCGGCAGGGAGGAAAAATCGCGGTCGACGAAATGCTTCTCGAAGAACTGGATCAGCCGCTCGCCCTTGATCAGCCCGCCCTTGAGGCTAACGTCGAGCAGCGAGAGCACGTCCTGCCAGGCCAGCGAGAGCGCCCAGGATTCGAGCTTGCCGAAATCGCCGTTGGCATAGGCCGCGCCGACGAAGGCACCGATCGAGCAGCCGCACACCGCGTCCGGCACGATGCCCTCCTCCGCGAGCCCGCGGATCACGCCGATATGCGCCCAGCCGCGCGCCGATCCGCTGCCCAGCACCAGGCCGACGCTCGGCCCGCGCGCCTGCGCCGGGCGGCGCCGCGAGCCGCCCGGGTCGGCCGCGTTCACGTTCCGGCCAGCCGGGCGTACAGGTCGTGGGTGTCGCTGTCGGTCACCACGACCCGGGCGAGATCGCCGACCTCCAGGGCCTGGCCGTCGGTGACATGCACCAGGCCGTCGATCTCGGGCGCGTCCGCCCACGAGCGCGCCACCGCGCCCTCGTCGTCGACCTCGTCCACCAGAACCTCGATCGTCCGGCCGATCCGCCGCTCCAGCCGCTCGGCGCTGATGTCCGCCTGCAGTTCCATCAGCCGCGCCCTGCGCTCCTCGCGCACCTCCTCCGGAAGCATGCCGGGCAGCGCGTTGGCGGCCGCGCCCTCCACCGGCGAATAGGCGAAGCAGCCCACCCGGTCCAGCCGCGCCTCCTCGAGGAATTCCAGGAGCATCTCGAAGTCCTCCTCGGTTTCGCCGGGAAAGCCTGCGATGAAGGTGCTGCGGATGACGATGTCCGGGCAGATCTCCCGCCAGGCGCGCACGCGTGCGAGCACGTTCTCGCTGCTGGCCGGGCGCTTCATCGCCTTGAGGACGCGCGGGCTGGCGTGCTGGAAGGGCACGTCCAGGTAGGGCAGGATTCGCCCCTCGGCCATCAGCGGGACGACGTCGTCCACGCTCGGATAGGGATAGACGTAGTGCAGCCGCACCCACGCGCCGAGTTCGCCGAGCGCGCCGGCCAGGTCGCGCAGCCGCGTGCGCAGCGGCCGGCCGTTCCAGAATCCGGTGCGGTACTTCAGGTCGACCCCGTAGGCGCTGGTGTCCTGGGCGATCACCAGCAGCTCCTTGACGCCGGCATTGGCCAGGTTTTCCGCCTCGCGCATCACCTCGCCGATCGGCCGGCTGACCAGGTCGCCGCGCATCGAGGGGATAATGCAGAAGGTGCAGCGGTGGTTGCAGCCCTCGGAGATCTTCAGGTAGGCGTAGTGCCGCGGCGTGAGCCGGATGCCCTGCGGCGGCACCAGGTCGGTGTAGGGGTCGTGCGGCTGCGGCAGGTGCTCGTGCACCGCCTGCATGACCTCGTCGGTGGAATGCGGACCGGTGACCGCCAGCACCTGCGGATGGGCCTGCCGGACGACGTCGCCCTTGGCGCCGAGGCAGCCGGTCACCACCACCTTGCCGTTCTCGGCCAGAGCCTCACCGATCGCGTCCAGCGACTCCTCGACCGCCGCGTCGATGAAACCGCAGGTATTCACGACTACGAGGTCCGCCCCGTCGTAGCTCGGGGCGATGACATAGCCCTCGGCGCGCAGCCGGGTCAGGATGTTCTCGGAATCGACCAGCGCCTTCGGACAGCCCAGGGAAACGAATCCGACCTTGGGCGGGCGACGTGACTTTCGGGGCATGCGCGGGGAAACCCCGCCGGCAGCCTGCTGCCGCCGGCCGCGGGAAGGCTACTGCTTCTCGGTCTTCTCGGCGGGCTGCTCTTCGGTCTCGCCCGGGCGGGCCACTCCGAAGGCGGGAAACTGGAAGCCCGAGAAGATCGTGCGGGTCTGGTTCTGGATCTGCTCCTGCATCTGCATGAACAGCTTCTTGCTCTGCTCCATGTAGGCGCCCATCATGCTCTGCATCGCCGGTCCCTGGAAGTTCAGGAACTGGGTCCACAGGTCCTTGCTCATCGGGCTGTTGTCGCCGTACAGGGCCCGGGCCTGCTCCTGGAACTTCTGCTGCATGTCGGAGAACGCCTTGATGTTGTTCTCCAGATACTTGCCCATCATGCCCTGCATGGCGTTGCCGTAGAACCGGATCATCTGGGCAAGCAGGTCGCTCGAGAACATGGGGGAACCCGCGGCCTCCTCCTCCAGGATGAGCTGCAGCAGGATGCTGCGCGTGAGATCCTCGTTGGACTTGGCATCCACCACCTGGAACTCCTCGTGCCGCAGGACCAGTTCCTTGACGTCGGCCAGCGTGATGTAGGCGCTGGTCCGGGTGTCGTACAGGCGGCGATTGGGATATTTCTTGATCAGTCTGTTCTGTTCAGCCATGTTCTCCTCCGGCCGGGGCGCGATCAGCGCCTGGTGCTCTGCAATCAAGGCATTATACACACACAAAAAACCCCGCCTTACGCGGGGTTTCCTGCCGAGGGTCGGCGCGGCTCAGGACATGTGGAGTCCGCCGTTGATGTTGATCGTGGTGCCGGTGATGTAGCCGGCGAACTCCGAAGCCAGGTACGCGCAGAGTTGGCCGATCTCCTCGGGCTTGCCCAACCGGCCCATCGGGATGGTGGAGATGATCTGCTCGCGCACCTCCGGCTTGATCGCCATGACCATGTCGGTGCCGATGTAGCCCGGGGCGATGGCGTTGACCGTCACACCCTTCCTGGCCACCTCCTGGGCGATGGCCTTGGTGAAGCCGAGCATCCCGGCCTTGGCCGCCGAGTAGTTGGCCTGGCCGAACTGGCCCTTCACCCCGTTGACCGAGGATATGTTGATGACCCGGCCCCAGCCGCGCTCGGCCATTCCCGCGAGCACCTGATGGGTGACGTTGTAGGCGCTGGTCAGGTTGGTGGCGATCACCGCGTCCCACTGGCTGCGGTCCATCTTGCGGAACATCCCATCCCGGGTGATGCCCGCGTTGTTGATCAGGACATCGACCGGACCGAGTTCCGCCTCGATGCGCTTGACCATGGCGGAGCAGGAATCGTAGTCGGACACGTCGGCCTCGCCGGCGTGGAACTCGAACCCCTCATCCTTCATCTTGGCCAGCCACTCGTCCTTGTGCGGGAAACCCGGCAGGCAGTTGGCCACCACGACGAACCCGTGCTCGGCCAGCGCCTTGCAGATGGCAGTCCCCAGGCCGCCCATGCCCCCCGTCACCAGCGCTACTCTCTTAGACATTGTCATTCCCTTACCGTCGCGATAGAAAACTCACCGCTCGCCGCCCATGGTCCGATGGGGCGGGCAGGCCCGCTGCCTGCCCGCGGTGGCTGCGAACGCCCTTAGAACATGTGCTGTCCGCCGTTGATCGAGATGTTGGCCCCGGTGACGAAGGCCGCCTCTTCGGAGGCCAGATAGGCCACCAAACCGGCGATCTCTTCCGGCTTGCCCAGCCGGCCGGTCGGAATCTGCGGCAGGATCTTGCTGTCCAGGATCTCCTGCGGAATCGCCATCACCATCTTGGTGCCGATGTAGCCCGGCGAGATGGTATTGATGGTGATGCCGTACTTCGCAACCTCCAGGGCCAGCGCCTTGGTGAAGCCGTGCATGCCGGCCTTGGCGGCGGAATAGTTGGTCTGTCCGAAGGCACCCTTCTGGCCGTTGACCGACGAGACATTGACCACCCGGCCCCACTTGCGCTCCATCATGCCGTCCATGACCTGCTTGGTCATGTTGAAGCAGGAGTCGAGGTTGGTCTTCATGACCACGTCCCAGTCGGCCTTGGTCATCTTCTTGAAGGTCATGTCCCGGGTGATGCCGGCATTGTTCACCAGCACGTCCACCGGACCGACCTCGGCCACGACCTTGGCGACACACTCCTTGCACGAATCGAAGTCGGCCACGTCGCAGGGATAGGCCTTGAATCCGTAGCCCATGTTATTCATGGACTGCAGCCATTCCTGGGCCTTGGTGTTGCTCGGGCTGTAGGTGGTCACGACCTTGTAGCCGAGCGCCGCCATCTTGATGCAGACCGCCTCGCCCAGACCGCCCATCCCGCCGGTTACCAGCGCCACTCTCGGCATGAATTTCCTCTCCTCTCCGTTGGTTGAGGGGCATCTTCGGATTGCGGCGGCGCCCCCTCTTTTCGCCGCCGCAGTGAATGACTCAGGCGCGTTCCTTCACGTAACGGCCCGGCGCCGGTTCGAGCGGCGCGTAGCGCTCGTCGCCCAGACGCCCGCGCGCCTTGGCCTTGCCGCCGGCAAACCGCGAGATCCACTTGGCCCAGTGCGGCCACCAGCTGCCCTTGTTCTCGACCGCGCCGGCGAGCCATTCCGGAGCGTTCAGCCCCTTCCTGTCGTTCGTCCAGTAGCTGCGCCGGTTCTTCGCCGCCGGATTGATCACGCCGGCGATGTGGCCGCTGGCGCCGAGCACGTAGGTGGTCGGCCCGCCGAGCAGTTGCCGCGACAGGTAGGCACCCTGCCAGGGCACGATATGGTCCTCGCGCGTAGCCAGGATGTAGGTCGGCATGGTCAGCCGCGTCAGGTCGACGCTGGCTCCGCACATCTCCAGCCTGCCGGGCACCCGCAGGCTGTTGTGCAGGTACATGTTGCGCACGTACCAGGTGAGCATCGGCCCTGGGAGGTTGGTGCTGTCGCTGTTCCAGTAAAGGATGTCGAAGGCGTCCGGCATGCGGCCCTTCAGGTAGTTGCCGACCACGTACTGCCAGACCAGGTCGTTGGCGCGCAGCGCCGAGAAGACGTTCATCAGCTCGCGGCCGCGCAGCAGCCCGCCCTTGCCGATCTGCGCCTCGCGCGCCGCCACCGTCGTCTCGTCCACCAGGCAGCCGATCTCGCCGGCGTCGGAGAAATCGAGCAGCGTGGTCAGCAGCGTCATGCTCTGGGCCGGGTCGTCGCCACGCGCCCGGGCCACCGAGAGCGCACTGGACAGGATCGTCCCGCCCACGCAGAAGCCGAGCATGTTCAGCTTGTCCATCCCGCTGATCTCGCGCACCACCGCGATCGCGGCCAGCGGGCCCTTCTCCAGGTAGTCGTCCCAGGCGAGATGGCCGAGATCGGCCTTGACGTTTCGCCAGGACACCAGGAACACCGTCTGGCCCTGCTCCACCATGTAGCGGATCAGCGAGTTCTCCGGCTGCAGGTCCATGACGTAGAACTTGTTGATGCACGGCGGCACCACCAGCAGCGGGCGCTTCGCCACGGTGTCGGTCAGCGGCGAGTACTGGATCAGCTGGATCAGCTCGTTCTCGTAGATCACCGCGCCCGGCGTGACCGCAAGATTGCGCCCGACCTCGAAGACCGACTCGTCGGTCATCGACACCCGCCCCTTCTCCAGGTCGCCGATCAGGTTGCGGATGCCGGCGGTGATGCTCTGCCCCTTGGATTCCAGCGCCGTCCTGACGAACTCCGGGTTGGTGGCGGCGAAGTTCGATGGCGCCATCGAGTCCACGTACTGGCGGGTCAGGAAGCGCAGCCGCGCCTTGGCCTGGCCTTCCAGCGGCACGGATTCGGCGACCTGGCGCAGGAACTCGGCGTTGATCAGGTACGCCCGGCGGAGGTAATCGTAGACCGGACTCTCGCGCCATTCGGGCGCGCTGAAGCGGCGATCGCCCGGCTCCGGCAACGCCGCCTCGGCGCTCCGGCGGCGCAGCATCTCGTTCCACAGCCGGGCATGCTGCTCGACGTAGCCGCGCTGCAGCTCGGACAGCCTGCCGCCGTCGGGCATCACGCCGGCGGGCAGGAGGGGGATCGCCTGCTGGCCGAGGTTCGCCTGCTGTTGCGCGAGAAAGCCGAACAGGTTTTGGGCGAGCGCCTGTCCTGCCTGGACGAAGGCATGAATGCCGGCCTGGGACGGGTCGGGCATCACCGCTCAGCGCCCGGCAATGCCGCGGGCCGGCGACGGGACGGATGATTCTGGGGGCATGCGCAAGGATCCGACATTTCGCGAGGCGAGGATTTTGCGTTGCACAATATGCACTGTCAACAAAGCCGCAAGTGTAGTGGAACGCGCCACAATTGCGTTGATGTACGTGATCGCCATCGGCTGGCTCTACGTCGCCGCGCTCATGGCCCTGACCGAGGGCAGCGTGGCCGCGGGAGTGCTCACCTTCCTGTTCTACGGGCTGCTGCCGCTCGCGCTGTTCCTCTGGCTGGCGGGCACGCCGGCCCGCCGCCGCCTAGCCCGCAAGCCGCTCGGCGATCGGGTGGGCGAGCACGATCGAACCGATGCCCAGGGCGATGAGTAGCACCTGCTGGATCGTGGCGCCGATCTGCGGGCTCTTGTGCAGGCCCGGGATCAGGTCGGCCACCGCCACGTAGATCATGCTCGATGAGGCCAGGGCGAGCAGCACCGGCACGGCACCTTCGACCGCCGACAGCGCGAAATAAGCGAGCAAGCCGCCGACCAGGGTGGCGAGGCTGGACAGGAGGTTGAACAGCAGCGCCCGCAGCCGGCTGTAGCCCGAATGCAGCAGGATAAGGAAGTCGCCGACTTCCTGCGGGATCTCGTGGGCGATCATCGCCAGCGCGGTCACCAGACCGAGCGGGATGCTCTGCATGAAGGCCGCCGCGATCAGCACGCCGTCGACGAAATTGTGGAAGGTGTCGCCGACCAGGATCAGCAGGCCGCTGCGGCTGTGGTCGCCGCCGTGGCCGTGGATTTCGTGCGCTTCGCAGGTCTCCTCGTGGCAGTGCCGCCAGAGCACCAGCTTTTCGAGCACGAAAAAGCCGAGGATGCCGGCCAGCACGATGCTGGCGGTGGCCGAAGCGCTTCCGCTGGCCTCGACGGCATTGGGCAGCACCTCCAGGAAGGCGGCGCCGAGCAGCGCCCCGATGGCGTAGCTGATCAGCACCGGCACCCAGGTTCTGCGGGCGGAAAGCGCCAGCACGCCGGCGGCGAGCACGCTGAGCGCCCCTCCGGCCAGGCTCATCGCCACGATCCAGCCGATTGTCGTCATCGCCCCGCCTTGGAAAAGGCTGCGGATTATACGTTATGGCCCGCGCCTGTCAGTCTTCCAGCCAGACGAGCGAGGCCATGCGCCCCGCACCCGGCGCGCGCCGGTAAGAGAAGAACACGTCGGTCTGCGTGTAGGTGTCGTACGCCCCCCCATAGACCCGATTCACGCCGGCGGCCTCCAGGCGCTGGCGCGCCAGTTCGTACAGGTCGGCCAGCCACTTGCCCGAGCCGCGCGCCGCGAAGGCGCCGGCCGCGCGCGGCGCATGCCGCACGAAGACCTGGCGAACCTCGTCGCCGACCTCGAAGGAGGCCGGACCGATGGCCGGCCCGAGCCAGGCCATGAGCCGCTCCGGCGGGGTGCCGAGCGCCGAAACTGCGGCCTCCAGCACGCCGGCGTCGAGCCCGCGCCAGCCCGCATGGGCTGCGCCGACCGCCGAGGCGTCCTCGGCGCACAGCAGCACCGGCAGGCAGTCCGCGGTCATCACCGCGCAGACCGTGCGCCGCGCCGCGGTCACCGCCGCGTCCGCCGTCTCTCCGGCGGACGCGGTTTCCGCCCTCGCCACCGCGGTTCCGTGCACCTGATTCAACCAGAGCGGCTCGGCCGGCAGATCGCGCCGCAGCCGCGCCCGGTTCTCGGCCACCGCGGCCGGGTCGTCGCCGACGTGGGTCGCCAGGTTCAGGCTGGCGCAGGCGCCGCGGCTCACGCCGCCGTGGCGCGTGGTGACCAGCGCACGCACCCCCGGCGGGGCGGGCCAGTCCGGGACGATAAGCTCAGTCATCGGCGTGCTTCTCTCGGCGCAGGCGATCGAGCAGTCCGGCCATGTCCTGCGGCAGCGCCGATTCCCAGTGCAAGGCCGCGCCGGAGGCGGGATGCCTCAGGCCCAGGCGCCAGGCATGCAGCGCCTGGCGCCCGAAGGCGACGCCGCCCGCGGCATGGCGCGCGTAGACCGGGTCGCCGAGGATGGGATGGCCGATATGGGCCATGTGCACCCGGATCTGGTGGGTGCGGCCGCTTTCCAGCGCGCATTCCACCAGCGTCGCGCCGGCCAGGCGCTCGCGCACGCGGTAGTGGGTGCGCGCCGGACGTCCGCGGGCAACGACCGCCATGCGAGTGCGCTGCACCGGGTGGCGGCCGATCGGCGCGTCCACCAGACCGTCCCGCTCGACCGTCCCGCGCACCAGGGCCAGGTACTCGCGCCGGACCGTGCGCGCCTGCAGCTGCCGCACCAGATCGGTCTGCGCCTCCAGGGTCTTGGCCACCACCAGCAGGCCCGAGGTGTCCTTGTCCAGCCTATGCACGATGCCGGCGCGCGGCAGGCCGGCCAGGGCCGGCAGGCGGTGCAGGAGGGCGTTCAGCAGCGTGCCGCGCCAGTTCCCGCTGCCGGGATGGACCACCAGGCCGGCCGGCTTGTCGATCACCAGGATCTGCTCGTCCTCGTAGGCCACGGTGAGCGGGATCGCCTCGGGCGCCTGCGCCAGTTCCCCCGGCGTGGCATCCGGCTCGACCTGCAGCGTCTCCCCGCCCCAGAGCTTGCGCCTGGGTTCGGCGGCGGCGCCGTCCACCCGGATGCGTCCGTCGCGCACCCAGCCCTGCAGCCGGTTGCGCGAGTGCTCCGGCAGGAGCCGGGCCAGAACCTGGTCGAGCCGGCATCCCGCCATGTCGGCGGGCACGCGCAGGCTCACCAGGCGGACCGCGGCGGGCCGTGCGCTATAATCGTCGCCCGTTTTTACCCCGGAGTCTTGGCGTGTTGCGCTCATCGATCGCTAGTGTAGCTTTTGCGGCGGCGCTGCTGCTCGGGGGCTGCGGCCTGCTGCCGGAGGCCCAGGACGAAACCGCCAACTGGTCGGCCCAGAAGCTCTACACCGAGGCCAAGGAGGCGATGGCCGAAGGCGCGTACGAGAAGGCGATCAAGCACTTCGAATCCCTGGAGGCACGCTACCCCTACGGCCGCTACGCGCAGCAGGCCCAGCTGGAAGTGGCGTACGCGTACTACCGCAGCCAGGAGCCGGCCATGGCGATCGCCGCCGCCGACCGCTTCATCAAGCTGCACCCGAACCACCCGAACGTCGACTACGCCTACTACCTGAAGGGCCTGGTGAATTTCAACGAGGACCTGGGGCTGATGGGCCACATCTCGCGCCAGGATCCGACCGAGCGCGATCCCAAGGCCGCGCGGGAATCCTTCCAGGCGCTCAAGGACCTGGTGACCCGCTTCCCCGAGAGCAAGTACGCGCCCGATGCCCGCGCGCGGATGAGCTACCTGGTCAATGCCCTGGCCGCCCACGAGGTCCACGTGGCGCGCTACTACTACCGCCGGGGGGCCTACGTGGCGGCGGTCAACCGCGCCCAGTTCGCCATCCAGAACTATCCCCAGGCTCCGGCCCAGGAGGAGGCGCTCTACGTCATGATGAAGGCGTACGACGCGCTCGGAATGACCGACCTGCGGGACGACGCCGGCCGGATCATGAAGAAGAACTTCCCGAACAGCGAGCTCTACGCGCGCGGCGTGGACAAGGACGCGCCCTGGTGGAAGCTCTGGTGGTAAGCGGCCGGCCGGCGCGCGCCGGCCGATGGAACACACCGCGGCGCTTGCGATTTGTCATTCCCGGCCGGCGGCGCCCTGCTATCTTGACCTCGGCAAACCGACAAGAAAGAAGGAGGTCGACCATGGCATCCCTGAGCTACCGGCAGTTCGACCAACTCCGTGCCGAACTCAGCCGCCGGGAAAGCCGGTTGCGGAACGAGATCCGCGAGGAGATGCTGCGTGCCGGCGACGAGTACTACTCGGACATCGGCGGTCCGGTGCTCGACACGGGCGATGCCGCCCAGGCAACGCTGCTGGCCGATCTCGACCAGGCGCTGCCGGACTTCCTGATCCGGGAGCTGCGGGAGATCGAGGGCGCCATCCGGCGCATGGAGGACGGCACCTACGGAATGTGCCTCCAGTGCGGCGACGACATCGAGTTCCCGCGCCTGGCCGCCTGTCCGACGGCGGTGCGCTGCCTGGACTGCCAGTCCTTCCACGAGAAGACCCACGCGCATCCGCGCACCCCGTCCCTTTAGCGCCTCCGCCCGAAGAGCGCCGGCGCCGGACCGGCGCCGGCGGCCGGCCGCCGCGCAACATTTGAAGCGGCCTTCGGCCGCGTGGTATCTTGGCGCGTTCCCGTCGGCAACCTGGGGAGGATGCCCATGATCGGCCAGATGATGCACACGCCGCTGCTGATTTCCTCGCTGATCCGGCACGCCGACCTCAATCACGGCGACACCGAGATCATGTCGCGGCTGGCCGAAGGCGGGGTGCACCGCTACACCTACCGCGACGTCCACCGCAGGGCGCGGCAGCTGGCCCGGGCGCTCGCCGGACTCGGTGTCCAGCCCGGCGACCGGGTGGGCACCCTGGCCTGGAACAACCACCGCCACCTGGAGCTCTACTACGCCGTCTCCGGGATGGGCGCGATCTGCCATACCATCAACCCGCGCCTGTTTCCCGAGCAGATCGCCTACATCATCAACCACGCGGAGGACGCCTACGTCTTCTTCGACGTGACCTTCGCCCGGCTGGTCGAGACGCTCGCCCCGCAATGCCCGGCGGTCAAGGGCTGGATCGCCATGACCGACCGCAACCACATGCCCTCGGGCGGCCTGTGGCCGGTCTGCTACGAGGAGCTGCTGGCCGCCAATTCCGACGACTTCGAGTGGCCGCGGCTGGACGAGAACACCGCCTCCTCGCTGTGCTACACCTCGGGCACCACCGGCCATCCCAAGGGCGTTCTGTACTCTCACCGCTCCACCGTGCTGCACGCCTACGCAAGCTGCCTGCCGGATTCGCTGAACCTGTCGGCGCGCGACAGCACCTGTCCGGTCGTCCCGATGTTCCACGTCAACGCCTGGGGCCTGCCCTACGCCGCCGCCCTGACCGGCTGCAGGCTGGTCCTGCCCGGACCGAACCTGGACGGGCACAGCCTGTTCGAGCTGTTCGAGGCCGAGCGGGTGACCGTGGCGGCCGGCGTGCCGACGATCTGGCTGGGCGTTCTGCAGTACATGGAAGTGCGCGGCCTGAAGCCGACCACGCTGCAGCGCGTGGTCATCGGCGGCTCGGCGGCGCCGCCGGCGCTGATCAGGAGCTTCCAGGACGGCCATGGCGTTGCCGTGCTCCACGCCTGGGGCATGACCGAGATGAGCCCGCTGGGCACGGTCAATACGCCCAAGCTGAAGCACCTCTCCGGCTCCGAGGCCGAGCGCGAGGCCGTGCGCGTCAAGCAGGGCCGCGCGATCTTCGGCGTCGAGATGAAGATCGTCGACGGCGAGGGCCGGGACCTGCCGCGCGACGGCAAGGCCTTCGGCGACCTGATGGTGCGCGGGCCGTGGATCCTCTCGCGCTACTACGGCAGCGAGGGCGAGGACGCGCTGCGCGACGGCTGGTTTCCCACCGGCGACGTGGCCACCCTGGACCCGGACGGCTACATGCAGATCACCGACCGCTCGAAGGACGTGATCAAGTCGGGAGGCGAGTGGATCAGTTCGATCGACCTGGAGAATCTCGCGGTGTCGCATCCGTCGGTCGCCGAAGCGGCGGTCATCGGCGTGCCCCACCCGAAGTGGGACGAGCGGCCGCTGCTGCTGGTGGTGCTCAAGGAAGGCGCGAGCGCGGTCCGCGAGGACCTGCTCGATTTCATGCGCGCCCGGGTGGCGAAGTGGTGGCTCCCGGACGACGTGGTCTTCGTCCCGAACCTGCCGCACACCGCCACCGGCAAGCTCTCGAAGCTGCGGCTGAGGGAGCAGTACCGGAACTACAGGCTGCCCACGGCCTGACCGGCAAGGCTGCTCACGGCCGCGCCGCGGCCACCTTCCGTTCCCATGCCCAGGCGTGGGCCACGATGGTGTCCAGGCCGGCGTAGCGCGGCGTCCAGCCGAGCACTTGGCGCGCGCGGCGCGCGTCCGCGACCAGCCGGGCCGGATCGCCCTCGCGGCGCGGCGCATCCACGGCTCGCACCGGGCGGCCGGTCACCCGTTGCACCGTGTCGAGCACCTCCTGCACCGAGAACCCGCTGCCGTTGCCCAGGTTGAACTGGGCGCTCGGATTGCCGCGGCCCAGGTAGTCGATCGCCAGCAGGTGCGCCTCGCACAGATCGACGATGTGGATGTAGTCGCGGATGCAGGTGCCGTCCGGCGTGTCGTAGTCCCGGCCGAACACCTGGATCGCCTCGCGGCGGCCGGAGGCAACCTGCAGCAGCAGCGGCACCAGGTGGGTCTCGGGGTCGTGGCGCTCGCCGAGTTCGCCGTCGGGGTCGGCGCCCGCCGCGTTGAAATAGCGCAGGCAGACCGACTTCAGCCCGTAGGCACGGTCGAAATCGGCCAGCGCCTGCTCCACCATGAGCTTGGTCAGCCCGTAGGGGTTGATCGGGCGCTTCGCGTGGGCCTCGTCGATCGGCACGTAGTCGGGCTCGCCGAAGATGGCCGCGGTCGAGGAGAAGATGAAGCGGCCCACGCCGTGCGCGACCATCGCCTCGAGCAGGTTCAGGGTGTTGCTGAAATTGTTGCGGTAATAGCGGGCGGGCTCGCGCACCGATTCGCCCACCTGGATGAAGCTGGCGAAGTGCATCACCGCGTCGAACCGCTGCGCGGCGAACAGCCGGTCCAGCGCCTGCGCGTCGGCCAGATCCGCCTCGACCAGCGTCCCGCCGACCACGGCGTCGCGGTAGCCGGTGGACAGGTTGTCCAGCGTCACGACCCCGTGGCCGCGCTGCGCGAGCATCTTCACCATGTGCGAGCCGATGTAGCCGGCCCCGCCCACCACCAGTATGTTCAAGTCTTGGCTCCGGTCTCGGGTTTGGTCTGCGCCCGCCGCCTCAGCCGCGGCCGTAGCTGTCCTCGAAGCGCACGATGTCGTCCTCGCCCAGGTAGCCGCCCGACTGGACCTCGACGATCTCCAGCGGCAGCTTGCCCGGGTTCTCCAGGCGGTGCCTGACGCCCAGCGGAATGTAGGTCGACTGGTTCTCGGACAGCAGGAAGGCCTCGTCGCCGCGGATCACGCGGGCGGTGCCGCGCACGACGATCCAGTGCTCGGCCCGGTGATGGTGCATCTGCAGCGACAGCGAGGCGCCGGGATTGACCACGATGCGCTTGACCTGGAAGCGCTCGCCGTCGTCCAGGCTGTCGTAGTGGCCCCAGGGCCGGAAGATCTTGCGGTGGGCGCTGATCTCGCTGCGGCCCTCGGCCCTCAGCTTCTCGACGATCTTCTTGACGTCCTGGGTCCGGTCCCGGGCGGCGACCATCACCGCGTCCGGCGTCTCCACCACGACCAGGTCCTTGAGCCCGATGCAGGCCACCAGCCTGCTCTGCGATATGGCCAGCGTATCGCGCGTGCCGTGCAGCATCACGTCGCCCTGAACCACGTTGCCCTGCTCGTCCTTGGCGTTGACCGACCACAGCGCGTCCCAGGCTCCGACGTCCGACCAGCCGGCATCCAGGGCGATCACCGCCGTGCGCTCGCCCGCCTGCGCGTCCGGCGCCGCGACCCGCTCCATGACCGCGTAGTCGATCGAATCGGCGGGACAGGATTCGAACGGCTGGCGGCCGATGCGCAGGAAGTCCCGGTCCTGCTCGCGCGCGGCGAAGGCGCCGCGGCAGGCCTCCGCGATGTCGGGGCGATGGCGTGCCAGCTCGCCCAGCCACACCGAGGCCTTCATGACGAAGATGCCGCTGTTCCAGAAGTACTCGCCCGATTCCAGGTAACGCCGCGCGGTCGCCTCGTCGGGCTTCTCGACGAACCGGGCCAGTTCGTAGGCATGGCCGCGGCTCAGGCCGGTGAGCGGCGCGCCGCGCCGGATATAGCCGTAGCCGGTCTCGGCGGCGGTCGGCACGATGCCGAACGTGACCAGCCTGCCCTGTTCCGCCAGGCCGGCGGCCAGGCGTACCGCGTCGCGGAAGGCCACGCCGTCGCGGATCACGTGATCCGCCGGCATCACCACCAGCACCGGGTCTTCTCCGTCCTCGACGGCATGCAGGGCCGCCAGCGTGAGCGCCGGCGCCGTGTTCCGTCCGACCGGCTCCAGGATGATGGCACCGGCCGCCCGACCCGCCCCGCGCAACTGCTCGGCGACGATGAAGCGATACTCGTCGTTGCACACCACGACCGGCGCGGCCTCGCCGAGCGGAGTCTCGCCGGGCTGCGCGCCCAGGCGCAGCGCCGTGGCCTGCAGCAGGGTCCGGTCCTCGCACAGGGACAACAGCTGCTTGGGATACTGCTCCCGCGACAGCGGCCACAGCCGCGTACCCGAGCCGCCGGAGAGGATGACAGGAAGGATCTTCATGGAGTCGTGTCGTGCCGGGCCCGGGCCGGCGGTCTTTTCGGGATGGCGAAAGATAGCGGGATCCGGCGCCGTGGTCCAGCGCTCCGGCCACGCGCGGCGCGTCCGGCCGGGCCAGAGCGCCGGCGGCAGCGGCCCAAACCGGCCCCCCACGGCGCTCT
>DATMWM010000169.1:0-3493 GCA_035562535.1 Rhodocyclaceae bacterium
GTGTTCTGGGTCAAGGACCGGCGCATCAGCTCCGTGCCGGGCAGGATCAGCCCGCCCTGGAACACGCCGTCGCCGTCGAGCACGTCCACCGTGGTCGCGGTGCCGGCCATGACCACTAGGCAGGCCTTCGGGTGCAGGCCGCGCGCGCCGATCAGCGCCGCCCAGCGGTCCGCGCCGAGCTGGCCGGGATCGGCGTAGCGGCTCACCACGCCGCACTGCTCGCGCTGGCCGCGCACCCAGCGCACCAGCCGGCCGCGGCCCTCGATCGCCGCGCGGATCCGGACGGCGGCGGCCTGGCCGGCCACGTTCGCCACGACGATCCGCTGCGGCATCGGCTGCGGCAGGAAGTTCGCCAGCGTGCCGAGCTCCGCCAGGGCGAGCGCGCCCGAGGCGGCGATCGTTTCGCCCGCGAATACGGCCCACTTGAGCCGCGTGTTGCCGCAATCGATCGCCAGCAGATCGCTCATCGCAGCGACACCTCGCCGCTGACGATCCGCTGCAGTCCGGCGGGGGTCTCCAGCAGCAGCGCGCCGTCGACATCCACTCCCCGGCACAGCCCCTCCAGCGTTTCGCGCTCGCCGATCAGCCGCACCGGCAGGTCGCGGAAGGCATTGCGCGCGTGCCAGTCCGCGCGCAGGCCGGCGAAGCCGAGCGCGCCGTAGCGATCGAGCGTACGGTCGAGTTCGGCGAGCAGCGCCGCGAGCAGTTCGGCGCGCCGCGGCGGCGCGTCCAGCGCGTAGGCCAGATCGACCGCGGCGAATTCATGGTCGGCGCCGAAGCCAGCGGGCAACTGCAAGTTGATGCCGATGCCGATCACCGCGGCATGAGTCCGGCGCGGCGCGTCCGGCACCAGTTCGACCAGGATGCCCGCGAGCTTGCGTCCGGCGAGCAGCACGTCGTTCGGCCACTTCAGGCCGACCCCGCCGGCGCCGAGGAACTCCACCGCCCTGGCGACCGCCACGCCGGCGGCCAGGCTCAGACCGCCGGGCGCGGGCGCGCCCGGTTCGAAGCGCCACAGCAGGGAGAAGGTCAGGCCGCCGTCGCCCGGCGAGATCCATTGCCTGCCGCGCCGCCCGCGTCCGGCGGTCTGCTGCTCGCAGGCGATCACCGTGCGGTGCGGCGCGCCGCGCTCGGCGGCCTCGATCAGCGCCAGGTTGCTCGACGCGCAGCGCTCGCGCACCTCGATCGCGAAAAGCTCGGCGCGCCGGCCGAGCAGCGAGCGCAGGCGGTCGAGGTCGAGCGGGTCGTGTGAGGCGGCGGAATTCAAGCTCGGGGCGGACGGAAGGCGTACCGCCCGGATTATCCCCGATCCTGAGCCGCGTCTGCGCCGCGGCCGCCCTCCATGCCGAGTTCCTGGATCTTGCGGGTGATCGTGTTGCGGCCGATGCCGAGCAGGTGGGCGGCTTCGATCCGGCGCCCGCCGGTGGCGGCCAGGGCCCGGTTGATCAGGGTGCGCTCGAACTCGCGCACCAGCAGGTCGTACACGTTGCCTTCCCGGCGGGCGAGCAGCCGGTCGGTCTCGCCGGCCAGTGCCTGCACCCAGTCCGTCCCGGATTCGGCGGCCGGCGCCTCCCGGAGTTCCGCCGGCAGATCGTTGACCTCGATCGTCTGGCCGGGGGCCATCACCGTCAGCCAGTGGCAGATGTTCTCGAGCTGCCGCACGTTGCCTGGAAAGTCGAGCGACGCCAGATACTTGAGCGCGGCCTCGGACAGGCGCTTCGCCTCGACGCCGAGATCCTGGGCGCTCTTCTGCATGAAGTGGCGCGCCAGCAGCGGGATGTCCTCGCGCCGCTCGCGCAGCGGCGGCAGCCGCAACCGGATCACGTTCAACCGATGCAGCAGGTCCTCGCGGAACAGCCCCTGCCTGACCCGGTCCTCCAGGTTCTGGTGGGTGGCGGCGATCACCCGCACGTTGGCCTTGATCGGCTGGTGGCCGCCGACCCGGTAGAAGTTGCCGTCCGAGAGCACCCGCAGCAACCGGGTCTGCAGTTCGGCCGGCATGTCGCCGATCTCGTCCAGGAACAGGGTGCCGCCCTCGGCCTGCTCGAAGCGCCCGCGCCGCTGCGCCGCCGCGCCGGTGAAGGCGCCGCGTTCGTGGCCGAACAGCTCGCTCTCCAGCAGGTCGCGCGGGATCGCCGCGGTGTTGATCGCGATGAACGGGGCGTTGCGCCGCGGGCTGTGGCGGTGCAGCGCCCGGGCGACCAGTTCCTTGCCCGTGCCCGACTCGCCGTTGATCAGCACGGTGGCGTGCGACTGCGAGAGCCGGCCGATGGCGCGAAATACCTCCTGCATCGACGGCGCCTGGCCGAGGATCTCCGGGGTGATGTTTTCCGCCTCGGGGGCCACGCCCTGGTGCAGGCTCTCCTCCATCGCCCGGCGCACCAGTTCCACCGCGTGGTCGACGTCGAAGGGCTTGGGCAGGTACTCGAAGGCGCCGCCCTGGAAGGCGTGGACCGCGGAATCCAGGTCGGAATAGGCGGTCATGATGATCACCGGCAGCTGCGGGTAGCGCTGCTTGACCTTCTGCAGCAGCGACAGGCCGGATTCGCCGGGCATGCGGATGTCCGAGACCATGACCTGCGGCGGCGCAGCCCCGCCGTCCAGCGAGGCGAGCGCCTCGGTCGCCGAGCCGAAGCTCTTGAAGGGGATCTCCTCGCGCGCCAGCGCCTTTTCGAAGACCCAGCGGATGGAACGGTCGTCGTCGATGATCCAGACCGGGTTCATGTCACAGTCCTTTGTCGCTCGTAATCGGCAGCAGCACCACGAACACGGTACGCCCGGGCCGGCTGTCCACCTCGATCAGGCCGTGGTGCTGCTGGACGAAGCTCTGCGCCAGCGAAAGACCCAGGCCGCTGCCACCCTCCCGCCCGGAGACCAGGGGAAAGAAGATTCTCTCGCGGATGTCTTCCGGGATCCCCGGCCCGTTGTCCTCGACCTGCAGTTCCAGCGCCAGGCGGTAGCGCCGCTTGGCCAGCGTGACCTGGCGGCGGGCGCGGGTGCGCAGGATGACCTCGCCCTGGCCGGACACCGCCTGGGCGGCGTTGCGCACGATGTTCAGGATGGCCTGGATCAGCTGCTCGCGGTCGCCGGTCAGGTCCGGCAGGCTGATGTCGTAGTCGCGGCGCAGCTCCACGCCGGGGAACTCCGCCTCGATCAGCCGGCGCACCCTTTCCAGCACGTCGTGGATGCTCACCGGCCCGGGCTGCATGATCCGGTGCGAGGTCAGCAGCCGGTTCATCAGGTCCTGCAGGCGGTCGGCCTCCTGGATGATCACCTGGGTGTACTCGCGAAGCTGCGGGCTGGTCAGCTCGCGCTCCAGCAACTGGGCCGAGCCGCGGATGCCGCCCAGCGGATTCTTGATCTCGTGGGCCAGATTGCGGATCAGCTCGCGGTTGGCCTGCTGCTGCTCGATCAGGCGCTCCTCGCGCACCGCGCGCAGCTGCTGGTCCATCGGCCGGAATTCCAGTAGCAGTCTCACCGGACCGGTCTCCAC
>DATMWM010000170.1:0-2188 GCA_035562535.1 Rhodocyclaceae bacterium
AGGCTCAGGTGCGCGCGCTGCGCTTCGCGCCAGGCCGGCCCGTGTGTGCGGAAGATGTCGGCAACTTCCAGGGCGCCGCGCCCCACGGGCACGGCCTATGTCCGCGCCGGCGTGAAACTGGCGCGAATCTGACGACTTGAAACTGGATGGCGATTGGGTAGAGGTGGGTTTTCGAGCGGCCGGGAATGGTCGAGCAAAGACGCCGGCCCTGCGGAGCAGGAGGCCGGCGGAGGCTCAGGAACGGAAGGTCGGATCAGGGCTCGGACTGATCGCGCATGCGGTAGCTGCGCCCCTCGATGACGATGGACTCGCCGTGATGGAGCAGGCGATCGAGCAGCGCCGAAGTCAGCGTGCTGTCGTTGTTGAAGATCTCGGGCCAATGCTTGAACGCCCGATTCGTCGTGATGACCGTCGAACCGCGCTCGTAGCGCTGGCTGATCACCTGGAACAGCGCGTCGGCGCCGAACTTGTCGATCGGCAGATAGCCGAGTTCGTCGACGACCAGCAGCGAAGGTTTGAGCAGACGCGCCATCTCGCGCTTGATGCCGCCGGTGGCTTGGGCGGCGGCCAGCGCATTGACGATATCGACCGCGCTGGTAAAGAGCGCGGTCTTGCCCTGGAGGCAAGCGCTATGGGCCAGGGCGATCGCCAGATGGGTCTTGCCCACGCCGACGCCGCCGAGCAGGATCACATTGCCGTGCTGCGGCAGGAAGTCCAGGCGAAACACCTGCTGTACCTGCGCCCGGTTGATCTTCTTCGGCCAACTCCAGTCGAAGCCCTCGAGCGTCTTGATCCCCGGCAGGCGCGCTGATTTCACCCGGCGCTCGATCAAGGCCGCATCCCGGCGGGCGACCTCACCCTCGACCAGTTGCTCAAGCACCCGGCCATGCGACCACGACTCGCGCCCGGCCTGCGCCATCAAGGCCGCGTGGTGCTCGGCGAAATACGGCAACTGCAAACGCTTCAGCTGCGTCTGCAACAGACCCTCAGTCATGCCCATCGTCGTCCCCCGTCACGCTGGCATAGGCCGACAGATCAGCCGGCGGCAGTTCCAGATCCAGGACATCCTGGCGGCGCATCAACACCAGCGGGCTCGCTTCGGGCAATTTCCGCTCGCGCGCCTCGATCAGATGCGCGACGTACTCGCTGCTGAAGGCCTCGAAGGCCAGCGCATCGGTAAGCGCCCGCACGACCGGTGCCTCGCCATGGATCTCGGCCAGCGCAACGATCCTGCGCACGTGCGCGAGCGCATTGCCGCGGCGCTCCGAGAGACCGGCGTGGTACTTTGCCGCCAGCGGCGAGAGCGCGAGGAAGCGCTTGAGGACATGGGCGTCCCGGGCATGGCGGCGCTGGGCGACCAGCGCCTTGGCATGATCCGGATCCTCGATATCGCGGTGCCGCTCGAACGAGCGGCTGTGGCGCGCGATCAGTTCCTCACCGTGATAGACGCAGAGCCGATCGGGATAAGCCTTCACGCTCAGCTGGGCGCCGGCAAAGCGCGCCGGCACCGAATAGCGGTTGCCCTCGAAGCTCACTCGGAACTGCCGGTTGGCGCGCAAGCAAAGCACCCGGCCGACGTCGAAGGGCCGGGGATTGAGCGCCTGCAGGTAGGCGCGCTCCTCGGCCCACAGATCGACCGGCCGCCGATGGGTTTCGCGATGCAGGCGGACATTGGCCACCGACTCCAGCCAGAGGCGGACCGCTGGATTGAGCGCAGCGAACTGCGGCAGGTCCAGCCCCGACAGGAAGTTGCCCTTGACGTAGCCGACGCCGCGCTCGACCCGTCCCTTCTCGTTGCCCTTGGCCACGGCACAGGCGACGATCTCGAAGCCGTAGTGGCGGGCGAAGTCGAGATAGCGCGGGTTGAGCTCGGCCGGCCCGCCGCGCGGATGTGCAAGGACCGCGCAGCGCAGGTTGTCGACCATCACTTTGCGGGGGACGCCCAGGGCGGTGAAGGCATTGACGTGCGCGCCGAGGAACTGCTCCATCGTCTGCGACAGCGTGAATTCGACATACATCTGCCGGCTCCAGGCCAGCACCATGACGAAGAACGACAGGCGGCGCCGGATGTCGCCCACGGCAATCGTGCCGAACTCGCCCCAATCGACCTGGGCGGCCTCGCCGGGGGCGAAGGCAAGGGTCAGGAAGGCTTCGCGCGGGCGGGGACGAATGGCCCGGACGTAGTCCT
>DATMWM010000171.1:0-3746 GCA_035562535.1 Rhodocyclaceae bacterium
GTGTTCAGCCGCGCTTCGTCCTTGTGCGGCGCGTTGCCGTGGCAGGCTGGGCAGGTGGTCGGGTTGGTCTTGTCCGCCTTGCCGCGGATGTGGGCGCCCTCGCGGTCGGCGGCCACCGGCGCGTAGCGGCTGCCGGGCACGTCGTGGGCGGAGGTCTGGTGGCAGGTGCCGCAGGTGAAGTCCAGGCCGGTGGCATCCATGTGCACGTCCAGTTCCTTGTCCGGCGCGGCGAGCGAGCTGTCCATGTCGCCGTGCTTGACGCCGTCGCCGCCGCCGCCGAAGAAGTGGCAGGCGCCGCAGGTGTCGCGGCTGGTCTTGCCGACGTTCTGCGCGATCTTCACCAGGTTCGCCGGCTTGACCTTCTTGCCGGAGCCGGGCGGCACTTCCATCTCCTCGTAGGCCGGGTGGCCGGCGCGGCCCGGGATCTTCTTGTAGCTGCCGGTGGTGTCGTGGCACACCAGGCAGTCGACGTTGGCCTCGGAGCCGAAGTCGAAGTTCGCGTCCTTCCAGCCGTAGCCGACGTGGCAGGTGACGCAGAAACCGTAGTTCGAGGGCACCGAGATGCAGAAGTTGTTGATGACGTTCTTCTTGCCCAGGCGCTGGTTGTTGTCCGGGTTGAGGAACTCCCAGGTCCAGTGCTTGGTCCGGTGCACCTGCTTCGACGCCTCGGTATGGCATTCGAGGCAGGCCTTGGTGACGTCCGGCCCGGTGGCGAAGGGGCCTTCGAGCTGCTTGAACTTGCTGTGATCGGCGGTGGACTTGAGCAGCTTCTTCAGGTCGGGCGCCGCATTGGGCGCGGCGGGCGGCGGGGCATCGGCCGCGCCGGCGGCGGCCACGAAGCACAGGGCGAGCGACAGAGCCGCTGCGCGCCCGAACGGCGACATGAGCATCGAGTTTCCCCCTATGAGAGGCGGCTCGCGCGTCTCGCCGCGCGTGGCCGCGGTAAATCAGCCGGCGCTAATTTACCTGCGGACTTCGACTCCGGTTTGACCTGAATCAAGGATGGATGAGGCAGCCACCGGTCGAAGTGCCGGCGTGTCCGGCCCGCACCGACGGCGGGGGCCGCGACGGGTCGCCCCGGAGACTTCGGCAAGGCGGGCGGTTCAGTTGCCGGCGGACAAGGTGGCGAACTGTTCCTGGAGCGCGCTCAGCCTGTTGCCCTGCTCCAGGCGGGTATCGTGCATCCATTGCGGCACGGGCAGCGCCTGCAGCTGCGCTTCCCAGCCTGCCTGTGCCGCCAGGTCGCCCAGGCCGAGCGCCGCCTCCCACAGGGTCGCCAGGATCCAGTAGCGCTTGGCCGGATCGGCGTCGCCGCGGGCCAGGAGCGGCTCGGCGTAGCGCAGCACGTCCCGGCGCACCCGCCGGGCCTGCACCGCGTCCGCGATGCCCTCGTCCTTCTGGCCGCACTTGAGGGATTCGACAGACCGCAGGTCGAGCAGGAACGCCAGGTTGATCCCGTTGTAATAGTCCTGCTTGAGGTAGAAGCCGCGCTCGTATCCGGCGATCGCCTCGCTCAGGTCTTCCGGGCGCGAATTCAGTTCCCAGAAGCGCTTGTGCACCGCGCCCCACAGTCCGAGCGTCTCGGGGTCGTTGGTGGTCGCCGGGCCGAGTTCGCCCAGGATCTCGCGCGCGGCCAGCAGGGCCGCCTCGGCCGTCGGCTGCTTCGACTTGTAGGTCGCCAGCGCGAGCTGCTGGATGATGAACGGATCGTTCGGGCGCTGCTTGCGGACTTCCTCCAGAAGCATCCGGGCGCCGGCGAAGTCGCTCGGCTGGCCTTCCGGCGGATTGATCTTGGCCAGCGCCAGGTCGAGCAGGGCCTTGGCGGTCGGGCTCTCGTCGGCGGCGGGCGGCCCGGCCGCGGATGCGATCGATTTCTGGACCGGAGCCGATGCCGCCGCGAGCATCGGCGGCTGCAGTCCGGGCAGGAAGGTGTAGACCGGGCTGTCGGTCTTCGCCTGCGCCAGGATGTCCTGGATCGCCTGCTTCAGATCGTCGCGGAAGCGCCTGGCTTCCTTGGCGCCGATGTCCTCGCCCAGGTGCTTGTAGCGCCGGATGACGATGTGGGTGACGTCGAACGGGTTCCTGAAGTTCTCCTCGGCCACGATGATCGTCGCATGCGGCCGCAGGCCGTAGCGCACGCCGAGCTCGAAGGCGGCATTGACGTTGTAGGTCGACAGATCAGCGACCACCAGGTCGGCCTTCATCAGCATCTCGTACATCGGCACGTCGATCGTGCCCGAGTGCGGAATCTCGTCGGCGCGGATGCAGTTCAGGCCGGCGGCCTCGACCGCTTCCTTGACGATCGCGTAGGAGGCGTCCAGGTCCAGCACCCGGCCGTCGGTGTAGTCGGTCTTCTTGCCGAAGCCCTGGACTACGAAGCAGGTCTTCATGCGAGGAATCCGGCCAGGTGCTCGGCGGTCCTGACATGCTTGGCGGCATAGGTGCGGCCGACCTTCTGGATGTCGTCGATGTGCTCGACCGAGTCCATCTGCTGCACGGCGGCGGCGTCCACATCGCCCAGGCCGAGATCGCGCAGGCCCTGCTGGGTCACGTCCGGGTCGTAGCGCACGTAGGCGAACTGCTTCGGCCCCGTCCAGTTCCCGGCGCCGCCGGGCGGCATCACCATGTCGCCGAACTCGCGGTCGATGATCGGGCCGAAGCGGCACTCGCCGAGCAGCCGGCAGGCCATGTCCCAGCCGGCGCTGGCCGCATTCATCAGCGCGCCCGGCAGGCTGGTCGCGTGGTGGAGCAGGTTCATCTGGCCGGCTTCCAGGTCGGGGCGCGCCTTGGGTGCGCTGCCGGTGCCGACCGAGACGATCATCAGCCGGTCCGTGCCGGTCGCCCAGCCGACCTTGTAGGGCGCCGCCGTGGCCATCTGGAAGGCGAGGAAGGCGGGGTTGTTGTAGGTGGTCACCCCGCCGTCGACGAAGATGAAGCTGTACTCCTGGGCCGTCCCCTCGGCGAAGGTGACCACCTCTGGCGGGAAGAAGGTCGGCGCGGCCGTGCTGGCGCGCACCAGCTGCCACAGCGGCAGGTTCAGGTTGCAGTCCCTGCGGTCGCGCTGGTTGTACTTTGCCCCCGGGTTGTTGCTGACCGGCCAGGGCGAATCGGTGGTGTGGTTGCGCATGACCATCATCAGCAGGGTGCGCAGGCCGGGATCGCCCAGCGTCGCGGGCGGGGCGTTCGGTGCGTGCCCGAGCGCCTGGTTCAGCTCGGCGCGCAGCTTCTGGGCGAGCGGCTCGGACTCGTAGTTGTAGCGCAGGCGCTTGAGGATCGAGGCCTTGTCGAACATCTGCCTGCCGCTGCCCAGGTAGAAGTCGCGGATCGTGCCGGTCGACATGCCGGCGCTGATGCATGCCGCGATGATCGCGCCGGTGCTGGTGCCGCAGACGAAGTCGAAATAGTCCGCCAGCACCAGGTCGGGCCTGCCGAGCGCGCCGCGCAGGTCCGCCTCGATCCGGGCGAGCACCTCCACGCTCATCAGCCCGAGTATGCCGCCGCCATCGCAGGAGAGGATCTTCTTGGGGCCGGGCGCCGCGATGCGCCGTTCTAGGGTCTCGGGCATGTCTGTTCTCCTTGTCTGGGACGGGCTTTGCGGGCGAGCGCCGGGCGGGTGCCCGCACGGACAGTCTAGCGCGCCCGATGCGCGGATGCGATGTTCCTTCAGGCGCCCGGTTCGACCGGGCGGGCTCAGGTCGCGCCGACGAGCGACCCGAGCGCCAGACGGAAGGTGACCTCCTCGGCGA
>DATMWM010000172.1:0-3095 GCA_035562535.1 Rhodocyclaceae bacterium
TCTGCGAGCGCGAGCGCTGCCCGTTCGCGGTGCTCGGCGAGGCCACCGGCGACGGGCGCCTGGTGGTGGCCGACCGGCATTTCGGCCGCGACGCGGTGGACATGCCGATGGAGGTGCTGCTCGGCAAGCCGCCGCGCATGACCCGCGACGTCGCTACGCGTGCGAAGCACCTGCCGCCCTTCGACGTCACCGAACTGGACCTGCGCGAGGCCTGCCTGCGCGTGCTGCGCATGCCGGCGGTGGCGTCCAAGAGCTTCCTGATCACCATCGGCGACCGCACGGTCGGCGGCATGACCGCCCGCGACCAGATGGTCGGGCCCTGGCAGGTGCCGGTGGCCGACGTGGCCGTGACCACGATGTCCTTGCAGGGTTGCCTGGGCGAGGCCTTCGCCATGGGCGAGCGCACGCCGCTGGCGCTGCTGGACGCGCCGGCCGCCGGCCGCATGGCCATCGGCGAGGCGATCACCAATCTGGCGGCGGCGGACGTGGGCGACCTGTCGCAGGTGAAGCTCTCGGCCAACTGGATGGCGGCCGCCGGCCACCGAGGCGCGGACGTCGAGCTGTTCGAGACGGTGAAGGCGGTCGCGCTCGAGTTCTGTCCTGCGCTCGGCGTGAGCATCCCGGTGGGCAAGGATTCGCTGTCGATGCGCACGAAATGGACGGAGCACGGGCAGGAGAAGCAGGTGATCGCGCCCCTGTCGCTGATCGTCACCGCCTTCGCGCCGGTGAATGACGTGGGCCGCACGCTGACGCCGCAGCTCGTTTTGCACCACGGGCTGGAGACCGAGCTGCTGCTGGTCGACCTGGGCGGCGGGCGCAACCGCCTCGGCGGCTCGGCGCTGGCGCAGGCCTGGGGCGCGCTCGGCGACCAGGGCCCGGACGCGGAAGCGCAGCCGCTGGCGGCCTTCGTCCGCGCCATGGGCACGCTGCGCCGGGACGACCTGGTGCTCGCCTACCACGACCGTTCGGACGGCGGGCTGTTCGCCGCGGTCTGCGAGATGGCCTTCGCCTCGCACTGCGGCATCTCGCTCAACCTGGACACGGTCTGCTACGACGCGCTGATGAACGACGTCGACGGCATGGAGCGGCGGCCCGAGGTGATGAGCGGGCGCTACGCCGACCGGCTGTTCGCCGGGCTGTTCTCCGAGGAACTCGGCGCGCTGCTGCAGATCCGGCGCGAGGACCGCACCCGCGTGATGGACGTGCTGCGCGAGGCCGGCCTGGCGGCCTGGGCGCATTTCGTCGGCAGCCCGAACGATGGCGACGAGATCCGCGTGTGGCGCAGTGCCAAGCTGCTGTTCAAGGCCAGCCGCACCGAGTTGTGGCGCGCCTGGTCGGAGACCAGCTACCGCATCCAGCGGCTGCGCGACGACGGCGCCTGCGCGACCGAGGAATTCGAGGGCCTGCTCGATGCGGACGACCCGGGGCTGGCGCCGCTGCTCGGCTTCGACCCGGACGAGGACGTGGCCGCGCCGATGATCGCCACCGGCGCCCGGCCGAGGATCGCCATCCTGCGCGAGCAGGGCGTGAACGGCCAGGTCGAGATGGCGGCCGCCTTCGACCGCGCCGGCTTCGCCGCCCATGACGTGCACATGTCCGACCTGCAGGCGGGACGGGTGCGCCTGGCGGATTTCAAGGGGCTGGCCGCCTGCGGCGGCTTCTCCTACGGCGACGTGCTCGGCGCCGGGCAGGGCTGGGCCAAGTCGATCCTGTTCGATGCGCGCCTGCGCGAGCAGTTCGAGGCCTTCTTCGCCCGCGCCGACAGCTTCGCCCTCGGCGTGTGCAACGGCTGCCAGATGATGAGTAACCTGGCGCAGATCATCCCGGGTGCGCAGGACTGGCCGCGCTTCGCGCGCAACCGCAGCGAGCAGTTCGAGGCGCGCTTCGTGCTGGCGGAGATTCCGGAGAGCCCCTCGATCCTGTTCGCCGGCATGGCGGGCAGCCGCGTCCCGGTGGTGGTCTCGCACGGCGAGGGCCGGGCCGAGTTCCCCGCCGGCCAGCCGGCATCCGGCCTTGCGGTGGCGCTGCGCTACGTCGATCACCACGGCCGGCCGGCCGCGCGCTACCCGCTCAACCCGAACGGCTCGCCGCAGGGCATCGCCGGGGTGACCACGCCGGACGGCCGCTTCACGATCATGATGCCGCACCCCGAGCGCGTGTTCCGCACCGTCCAGATGTCCTGGCATCCCGCCGAGTGGGGCGAGGACTCGCCCTGGATGAGGATGTTCCGCAACGCGCGGGTTTGGCTGGGGTAATCCTATTCCCGAGCAAGGGGACTCTCTTTCGTTGACTTGGTCTAAAACCCGAGTAAAATGTTGGGGTATTGAAGCACCCCCATTACTCAAAGGAGAGACAGCGATGATCGTCATCAACGGCAGGGAGATCGAGACCGACGCGGAGGGTTATCTGGCGAACCTGGACGACTGGTCCGAGGAGATCGCCGAATACCTTTCCGGGCAGGACAACCTGGAACTGACCGAGAACCACTGGAAGATCCTGAACTGGATCCGCAACTACTACCAGGAGTTCGGCACGGCGCCCAACCTGCGCATGATGCAGAAGCTGCTGAAGAACGACGTGGGCGAGGAACTGGCGGACAAGAAGATGCTGTTCGAACTCTTCCCCTACGGCCCGGCCAAGCAGGGCGCGCGCTACGCCGGCATGCCCAAGCCGACCGGCTGCGTCTGATCGCCGCCTGCCGTCGCCGGGCGGCTCAGAGGGTGTGAAGAAATCGTCGCGAGCAGCCCCGAGCGCAAGGCGCCGCGCAGCGCGCGACGAGACATATCAGGTAGATAGGCGAGGAGCGCGCGAGCACGCAACGCAGCGATCGGGGCGCGCAGTAGATTTATTCACAACCTCTCAGGAGATCAGACCGCCAGGCGGTCGCGCACCTTGTCCCGGTCCATGTCCGCGCCCAGCCCGCGCATGACGATCTCGCCGCGTTCCATCACCATGTACTGATCGGCCAGGCTGCGGGCGAAGTCGTAGTACTGCTCGACCAGCAGGATCGCCATCTCGCCCGAGGAGGCGAGCGCGCGGATGGCGCGCTCGATGTCCTTGATGATCGAGGGCTGGATGCCCTCGGTCGGCTCGTC
>DATMWM010000173.1:0-3302 GCA_035562535.1 Rhodocyclaceae bacterium
CTCGCGGACCTGGACCGGACCCTGCACGAGGCCGGCATCGAGTTGTGCTTCGCCGAGATGAAGGACCCGGTCAAGGACAAGCTCAAGCGTTTCGGCCTGTTCGCCCGCCTCGGCGAGGAGACCTTCTTCCCGACGATCGGCACCGCGGTCGCGAGCTACCTCAAGAGCCACAAGGTGGATTGGGTGGACTGGGAGGAACGTAAGGGGTGAGGCGGGATCCGCGCCGCGCTGAGGACGTAGGGGGGAATAGGCCGGAACGGCCGTATTCCACCTTCAACGCCCGAGTGGTGGGATACGGGCTTCGCCCTATCCCACCCTACGCGCTCGCGACTTGGCGTAGGGTGGGTTAGCGCCGCAGGCGCGTAACCCACCGTCCTGAGGACGCAGGGCGGAACAGGCCGGAACGGCCGTATCCCACCTTCAGCGCCCGAACGGTGGGATACGCGCCTGCGGCGCCATTCCGCTCTGCCCACCACGGCATTTCACCGCCCGCCCTTCGACGGTGGGATACGGGCTGGCGCCCTATCCCACCCTACGAACCGGAGCGTAGGGTGGAATAGCCCCGTCAGGGGCGTATTCCACCGTTTCGGCGCGGATCACGGCCGTCGAAAACCGATCCTGCGACGGTGGGATACGGGCTGCGCCCTATCCCACCCTACGAACCTACGAACCGGAGCGTAGGGTGGGTTAGCGCCGCAGGCGCGTAACCCACCGTCCCGCCCGGGCTCGCCCACGGCGCGTGTTAGCATCGGCGCGTCCCGCCACAGGAGGAAACACATGGAAAAGGATCGCGCGATGACCATCCACTTCATGGACGGCACCCACGTTTCGTTCGACTTTCCCGAGCAGAAGCCGAACGAGGCGGCGCGGGCGATCATGATGGAGGAGGTGCTGAAGAGCCCCTACCTGATGGTGGAAGCCGACGGAGTCCTGCTGATGTACCCGGTGGCCAACATCCGGTCCATCCAGCTCATGCTCCCCACCGGTCCGCTCAAGGCGCCGCTGCCCAGGCAGACCATACGCGACGCCACGATAGTCGGCTGACGGCGACCGGCCGCGCGGTACGAGACACAATGAACCAGACCGCAGATGCGGCCGGGAAGGACCCGTCCGGCGCCCCGGGGCTGCGCCTCGACCTGGTCGCCGGCCTCACGGCCGCGGCGGTGGTGCTGCCCAAGGCGATGGCCTACGCGACCGTGGCCGGCCTGCCGGTGGCCGTCGGCCTCTACACCGCCCTGGTGCCGATGGCGATCTACGCCCTGCTCGGCTCGTCGCGGGTGCTCAGCGTCAGTTCCACCACCACGCTGGCGATCCTGGCCGGGACGCAGCTCGGGCTGGCCGTTCCGGACGGCGATCCGGCGAAGCTGCTCACCGCCGCCGCCACCCTGACCGCGCTGGTCGGCGTGATGCTCTTGCTGGCCTCGGTGCTGCGGCTGGGGTTCGTCGCCAACTTCATCTCGACGCCGGTGCTGACCGGCTTCAAGGCGGGGATCGGCCTGGTGATCGTGCTCGACCAGGTGCCGAAGCTGCTGGGCATCCACATCGCCAAGGCGGGATTCTTCCGCGACATCGCGAGCGTCGTGCAGCACCTGCCCGACACCTCCCTGCTCACCCTGGCGGTTGCCGCCGCCACGCTGATCGTGCTGATCGGCATGGAGCGCCTGCTGCCCCATTCCCCGGCGCCCCTGGTGGCGGTGGGCGGCGGCATCGCCGCCTCCTGGCTCCTCGGCCTGAATGCCGCGGGTGTCTCGACCGTCGGCCTGATCCCGCAGGGCCTGCCGTCGCTGACCCTGCCGGATCTCGCGCTGATCGGACAGCTTGTCCCGGGCGCGCTGGGCATCGCGCTGATGAGCTTCACCGAGTCGATCGCCGCCGGGCGCGCGTTCGCACGACCATCGGACCCCCCGATCAATGCCAACCGCGAGCTGATCGCCACCGGGGCCGCCAACCTGGGCGGGGCGCTGCTCGGCGCGATGCCGGCCGGCGGCGGCACCTCGCAGACGGCGGTCGTGCGCGCGGCGGGCGCGGTTTCGCAGAAGGCCTCGCTGGTCACCGCCGCCGCCGCGGCCGCGACCATGCTGCTGCTCGCGCCGCTGCTCGGCCTGCTGCCCAACGCCACGCTCGCGGCGGTGGTCATCGTCTATTCGGTGGGGCTGATCCAGCCCGCCGAGTTCGCCGCCATCCGCAGGGTGCGCACCATGGAATTCCGCTGGGCGGCGATCGCCTGCCTCGGCGTGCTGGTGTTCGGCACGCTGCAGGGCATCGTGGTGGCGATCGTCGTGTCGCTGATCGGCCTGTCCAGCCAGGCCGCCAACCCGCGGGTCTACGTCATCGGCCGCAAGCGCGGCACCAGCGACGTGCTGCGGCCGCTCTCGCGCGAACATCCCGACGACGAGACCTTCGACGGTCTGCTGATCGTGCGGCCGGAGGGGCGCCTGTTCTTCGTCAATGCGCAGAACATCGCCGACAGGATGAAGACATTGATCGCGAAGCACCAGCCGCGCGTTGTCGTCCTGGACATGAGCGGCGTGCAGGACATCGAGTACTCCGCGCTGCAGATGCTGGTGGAGGGTGAGCGGCGCTTCGCGGAGCGCGGCATCACGCTGTGGCTGGCCGGGCTGAATCCGGGCGTCCTGGAAATCGTCCGGCATTCGGGGCTGGCCGAGCGGCTGGGCCGCGAACGCATGTTCTTCAACGCGCACGCGGCGATCGAGCGCTTCCTGGCGGTCCAGGCTGCGGCGGGCGACGCCACGCCGCCCGCCGCAGCCTGACGACACGCTCGTGGACCCTCGCAGATTCCGACGGCGCTTCCTGGCGGGCATGCGCGACGGCCTGGCCGTGGTCTGGCCGATCTTTTCCGCGCTGCTCGCCCTGATGGTCGTACTCGGAATCGCGATCGGCTTCATCGAGGGCTGGCCGATGCTCGACGGGCTGTACTTCGCGTTCGTCTCGGGACTCACGATCGGCTACGGCGACCTGGTGCCCAAGACCCTGCTCTCCCGTGCCCTGGCGATCTGCATCGGCTTCACCGGCATCCTGCTGACCGGCCTCGTCGCCGCTATCGGCGTGCAGGCGCTCACCGCCGCGCTGAAGGAGACCGACGAACCGTGAGCCGGCTTCCGGACCGCGCCGCCCTGCCCTCACCTGCCCTGACCTGCCGACGCAGCACCAACTGCCGCATCGCTACCCGATGCCCGGAGATCCCCGCCATGCCGACCGACACCGCCCGCGCCGAAGGCGCTTTCCGCTTCCGTCGTCTTGCCAGGCCGGCCGTCGTGCTGGCAACCGCGCTGGCGTTGCAC
>DATMWM010000174.1:0-4036 GCA_035562535.1 Rhodocyclaceae bacterium
ACAACCGCGTGCGCCGCGAACTGCAGTCGGCGCTGGCCGGCCTGAAGCTGATGTCGCCGGACCGCGAACTGCGCCTGCAGGCGGCCAAGGAACTGGAAACCGAGGCGGACGTCCGCTACCTGCCGCTGCTGGCGAAGGCCCTGGACAAGGAGACCGACGCGCGCGTAAAGGGCGCGCTGGTGCTCGCCCACGCCCAGTCCCGCCTGAAGAGCGACGATCCGGCGGTGCGGCTGGCCGCGGTGAAGGCGCTGGGCGGCAGCGGCAACCCGAACATACGCACCCTGCTCGCCGCGCTGCTGGAGAAGAAGGACGGCGTCCATGCCGAGCCGGACGCGCGGGTGCGCCTGGAAGCCCAGGCCTCGCTCAAGGCGGTCGAGCGGCGGCTCGCGCTGGCGGAGAACGTCGGGCGCGTGTTCTCCGGGCTGTCGCTGGGCTCGATCCTGCTTCTGGCCGCGCTCGGCCTGGCGATAACCTACGGCGTCATGGGCGTGATCAACATGGCCCACGGCGAGCTGCTGATGATAGGCGCCTACAGCGCCTACCTGGTGCAGGGCCTGTTCCGCACGCACTTCCCCGGGGCGGTGGACGGCTACATCCTGGCCGCCATCCCGGTGTCGTTCTTCGCAGCGGCGCTGGCCGGCGCGGCGATGGAGCGCCTGGTGATTCGCCACCTCTACGGCCGGCCGCTGGAGACCCTGCTCGCTACCTGGGGACTGTCGCTGATGATGATCCAGGCGGCGCGCACCGTGTTCGGCGCGCAGAACGTCGAGGTGGCGAACCCCTCGTGGATGTCCGGCGGCGTCGAGTTGATGAGCGACATCGTCCTGCCCTGGAACCGCATCGTCATCGTCGGCTTCGCCGCCTTCGTCCTGCTGCTGGTCTGGGCGCTGATGAACCGCACGCGTCTGGGCATGTTCGTGCGGGCCGTGACCCAGAACCGCGCCATGGCCAGTTGCGTGGGGGTGCCGACCGGGCGCGTCGATACGATGGCCTTCGCGCTCGGCGCCGGCATCGCCGGGCTGGGCGGCTGCGCGCTTTCCCAGGTGGCCAACGTCGGGCCGGACATGGGCCAGGGTTACATCGTCGATTCCTTCCTGGTGGTGGTGCTCGGCGGCGTCGGCCAGCTTGCCGGCGCGGTCTGGGCAGCCCTGGGGCTGGGCGTGGTCAGCAAGTTTCTTGAAGGCTGGACCGGCGCGGTGATCGCCAAGATCCTGGTGCTGGTGTTCATCATCGTGTTCATCCAGAAGCGGCCGCAGGGGCTGTTCGCCCTCAAGGGCCGGTTCGTCGAGAGCTGAGATGCGTACGCCCGTGACCGTGCGCGTCCTGCGCAGCCTCGGCCCGGCCGGCTGGATCGCCATGGCCGCCTTCGCCGCCCTGGCCTTCGTCGCCGTGCCGGTGCTGCACCTGGCCGTGCCGGCCGACAGCCCGCTGCACGTGTCCTCCTTCGCCCTGACCCTGCTCGGCAAGATCCTCTGCTACGCGATCGTGGCCGTGGCGCTCGACCTGATCTGGGGCTACGGCGGCATCCTCTCGCTCGGTCACGGCGTGTTCTTCGCCCTCGGCGGCTATGCCTTCGGGATGTACCTGATGCGCCAGATCGGCCGCGACGGCGTCTACCAGAGCGACCTGCCTGACTTCATGGTGTTCCTGGACTGGAAAGCCTATCCCTGGTACTGGAGCGGCACCGACCACTTCCTCTGGGCCGTCTTCCTGGTCGTGGCCGTGCCCGCGCTGCTCGCCTGGGTGTTCGGCTACTTCGCCTTCCGCTCGCGGATCAAGGGCGTGTATTTTTCGATCATCACCCAGGCGATGACCTTCGCCTTCATGCTGCTGTTCTTCCGCAACGAGACCGGCTTCGGCGGCAACAACGGCTTCACCGATTTCAAGCGCATCCTCGGCTATCCGATCCACGCGCCGGAGATGCGGGTGGCGCTGTTCGCGCTGTCGGCGGCGGCGCTGATGCTGGCGCTGGTCGTCGCCCGCTATCTGGTCACCTCCAAGTTCGGCCGGGTGCTCACCGCCATCCGCGACGCCGAGTCGCGGGTCATGTTCCTGGGCTACAACCCGCTGAACTACAAGCTGTTCGCCTGGGTGGTCTCGGCGGTGATGTGCGGCGTGGCCGGCGCGCTCTACGTGCCCCAGGTGGGCATCATCAATCCGGGCGAGATGTCGCCGGCCATGTCGATCGAGATCGCCATCTGGGTGGCGGTCGGCGGGCGCGGCACCCTGATCGGCGCGGTGCTCGGCGCCTTCCTGGTCAACCTGGCCAAGAGCTGGTTCACCGTGGCCTTCCCGGAGTACTGGCTGTTCTTCCTCGGCTTCCTGTTCATCGCGGTGACCCTGTTCCTGCCCGAGGGCGTGGTCGGCCTCTGGCGGCGGCTGCGGCGGCCGGACCGACCCAATCCCGAGCCGCCCGCGCAGGAAGGCGCACCGCCGGCAGCCGGCGCCAAGCCTCTGGGGCAGCCGGCATGATGCGCGGCCTGCTCGGAGGCGTCGTGGTCGACCCGCGGCTGCCGATAGCCCCGCCCGGGCTGGTGATGCCGCCAGCGCCGAAGGAACGCCAGGTCGAGGCCGAGCGCGGCGGCACCGGCATGGCCCACGTGCTCAGACGCGGCGAGCTGGACCTGTCGCACAAGGTCATCCTGTATCTGGACGACGTCACCGTCAGCTTCGACGGCTTTAAGGCGCTGAACCGCCTGACGCTCGCCATCGACGCCGGCGAACTGCGCTGCATCATCGGCCCGAACGGCGCCGGCAAGACCACCATGATGGACGTGATCACCGGCAAGACGCGGCCGGACTCGGGCACCGCCTTCTTTGGCCAGACCCTGGACCTGACGAAGATGAGCGAGCCGGAGATCGCCCACGCCGGCATCGGCCGCAAGTTCCAGAAGCCGACCATCTTCGAGCGCCACTCGGTTTTCGAGAACCTGGAGCTGGCGATGAAGACCGACAAGCGCGTGCGCCGCGGCCTGTTCGCCGAGGTCGACGATGCCACGCGCGACCGCATCGCCGAAACCCTGCGCACCATACGGCTGGCCGACCAGGCCGATCGCGAAGCCGGGCTGCTTTCCCACGGCCAGAAGCAGTGGCTGGAGATCGGCATGCTGCTGATGCAGGACCCGAAGCTGCTGCTGCTCGACGAGCCGGTGGCCGGCATGACCGACGAGGAGACCGAGCGCACCGGCGAGCTGTTCCTCTCGCTCGCGGGCCGGCACTCGCTGGTGGTGGTCGAGCACGACATGGCCTTCATCGGCCAGCTCGGCGGCAAGGTCACCGTGCTGAACGAGGGCAGCGTGCTCGCCGAAGGCGACCTGCAGACCGTGCAGAACGATCCGCGGGTCATCGAGGTGTACCTCGGACGCTGAGCGGCGAGAAGCGTCGATCCACCCCACGAGCCCGGTTATCCCTCGATCCTCGACCCTCAATCCTGAACGATGCTCTCGGTATCGAATCTCAACCAGTTCTACGGCGGCAGCCACATCCTTCGCGGCGTCGGCTTCGAAGCGCCGTCCGGCAAGGTCACCGCCCTGCTCGGCCGCAACGGCGTGGGCAAGACCACGCTGCTGAAGACGCTGATCGGCCTGCTGCCTGCGGCCTCCGGCTCGGTCCGGTTCGGCGCCGAGGACATCACGCGCGCGCCGCCCCATGCGCGCGTGCGTGCGGGCATCGGCTACGTGCCGCAGGGCCGGGAGATCTTCCCGCGGCTCACGGTGCAGGAGAACCTGCAGATGGGGTTGGCCTCGCGCCCCGCCGACGCCCGCCTGCCCGAGCGGATCTTCGAGATGTTTCCGGTGCTGCGGCAGATGCTGCGCCGGCGCGGCGGCGACCTCTCGGGCGGCCAGCAGCAGCAACTCGCCATCGGCCGGGCGCTGGCCATGGGGCCGAAACTGCTCATCCTCGACGAGCCGACCGAGGGCATCCAGCCCTCGATCATCAAGGACATCGAGCGCGCCATCCGCGCGCTCGCCTCCTCGGGCGAGATGGCGATCCTGCTGGTCGAGCAGTACTACGACTTCGCCCGCAGCCTGGCCGA
>DATMWM010000175.1:0-4754 GCA_035562535.1 Rhodocyclaceae bacterium
AGAAGTCCAGCCGCTCCTTGATGTTCACCGAGTGCGCGCAGTTGGCGAGCGTGGCGCCCATCTGCTCGGCGATCGACATGAACAGGTTGTTGAAGATTTCCAGCCGCACCGGATCGACGCGCGTGCCCGGGGCCTGCCGTCCGGGACGCGGGCGCCACCACCGTGGTCGAACCCGGATGGCAGGCGCGGGTGCTGGCCGGCGGCGAACTGCTCCTAGAACGCGCGCAGCCGCGTCGCGGGCGGCAGGCCCCGGGCACGCGGGTCGATCCGGTGCGGCTGGAGATCTTCAACAACCTGTTCATGTCGATCGCCGAGCAGATGGGCGCCACGCTCGCCAACTGCGCGCACTCGGTGAACATCAAGGAGCGGCTGGACTTCTCCTGCGCCGTCTTCGACGCCGCGGGCAACCTGATCGCCAACGCGCCGCACATCCCGGTGCATCTGGGCTCGATGGGCGAGAGCATCCGCACGGTGATCGCCCGCAATGCCGGGCAGATGCGGCCGGGCGATGCCTGGGCGCTGAACGACCCCTACCACGGCGGCACCCACCTGCCGGACGTCACCGTGGTCACCCCGGTGTTCGGCGACGAAGGCGCGGCGCCGCTGTTCTACGTCGCCTCGCGCGGACACCACGCGGACATCGGCGGTATCACGCCCGGTTCGATGCCGCCGGATTCGACCTCGGTCGAGCAGGAGGGTGTGCTGCTCGACAACTTCAAGCTGCTGGACGGCGGCCGGCTGCGCGAGCCGGAACTGCGCGCGCTGCTCGCCGGTGCAAGGTACCCGGCGCGCAACCCGGAGCAGAACCTCGCCGACCTGCGCGCCCAGATCGCAGCGAACGAGAAGGGCGCGCAGGAACTGCGGCGCATGGTGGCCGAGTTCGGCCTGGACGCGGTGCGCGCCTACATGGGCCACGTGCAGGACAACGCGGAGGAGGCGGTGCGCCGCGCCATCGCCGTGCTGCGCGACGGTGAGTTCGCCTGCCCGATGGACAACGGCGCGCTCGTGCGCGTGGCGGTGCGGGTGGACCACGCCGCGCGCAGCGCGGTGATCGACTTCGGCGGCACCAGCGCCCAGTTGCCGGGCAACTTCAACGCGCCCAGGGCGGTGTGCATGGCCGCGGTGCTCTACGTCTTCCGCACCCTGGTGGATGACGAGATCCCGCTGAACGAGGGCTGCCTCAAGCCGCTGCGGGTGATCATTCCCGAAGGCTCGATGCTCGACCCGCGGTCGCCGGCCGCCACCGTGGCCGGCAACGTGGAGACCTCCCAGTGCATCGTCGACGCGCTCTACGGCGCGCTCGGCGCGATGGCCGCCTCCCAGGGCACGATGAACAACTTCACCTTCGGCGACGACCGCCACCAGTACTACGAGACGATCTGCGGCGGCAGCGGCGCCGGTCCCGGCTTCGACGGGACCGATGCGGTGCAGACCCACATGACCAATTCGCGGCTCACCGACCCGGAGGTGCTCGAATGGCGCTTTCCGGTGAGGGTGGAGCGCTTCGCCATCCGCCGGGGCAGCGGCGGACGGGGGCACTGGCGCGGTGGCGACGGGGTGGAGCGGCGCATCCTCTTCCTCGAACCGATGAGTGCCGCCATCCTGTCCAACCGGCGCGCGGTGCCGCCGTTCGGCCTGGCCGGCGGCGAGCCCGGCGCGCCAGGCCGCAACCGGGTGATCCGCGCCAGCGGCGAGGCCGTCGAACTCGGGCCGACCGCCTCGGTCGAGATGGCGCCGGGCGATGCCTTCCTGATCGAGACGCCCGGCGGCGGCGGGTTCGGCCAGGACGAGGCAGTCTCGAAAGAGCCGGGCTGACCGGTCGCCGGCTGCGAAAATGCCGGACAATCTCCCCAGCCGCACCTGCTCCGCGCGGCTTGCGGACTTCCGATTCCCGACCGGCAGCGACCATGATTTTCGCAGCGCCTTCGGCCGCCTTGACGGCGATGCCGGCAAGCCTCCCGATTCCGAACACCCACCCGGGACGGATCGCTGCGGTCGCGGCGCTGCTCGGCCGCGGATGCGCGCCGGCCGAGAAGTGCTGCGTGCTGGAGATCGGCTGCGGCTCGGGACTGAACCTGTTGTCCATGGCGCAGCAGCTTCCGGACAGCGCGTTCCTGGGTATCGAGGCTTCCTCCCAGCGGGTCGAGGCCGGGCGGGTGCTTGCCGGCAAGGCCGGCATCGGCAACGCCCGCTTCGAGGCGATGCCGATCGCCGGGGCGGGGGCGGCGCTCGGGCAGTTCGACTACGTCGTCTGCCACGGCGTCTTTTCGCGGCTTGCGCCGGACCTGCAGAAGCAGCTCCTGCAGGCGATCAAGGCCCGCCTGGCACCCGAGGGCATCGCCCTGGTGAGCTACGATGTGCTGCCGGGCTGGGCGCTTCCCCTGGAATTGCGGCGCATGCTTGGGTACCGGTCGCGCCGGTTCAACGGACCGGTGGGCAAGCTGCGCGCTGCCCGCGAGCTGATCACGGTGCTGGCGCAATCCCTGGGCGGCCGCGAGGACGGCTGGTCGCGATCCATGGAGCCGCTCCTGAAACAGGTCGCATCCCTGTCCGACGAAGAACTGGTCCGCGACTTTCTCCAGGAGGGAAGCGCGCCCTGCCACTTCCACGAGTTTGCCTCCCGCGCCGCCGAGGCGGGGCTCGCCTATTTCGCCGAGGCGGACTTCCACACGCACATGGGGCTGGCCTTGCCGGCCGCGCAGCGGGCCCGGATCGGCCGGCTCGCGGCCGATCCGATCGAGTTCGAGCAGTATGCGGACTTCGTCGCCGAGCGCGCCTTCCGCAGTTCGCTGCTCGTGCACGCTGCGGCCGGCCGCCGGGCGAGCGTGGATCCCGCACGGATCGGAAATCTCTACCTGCGCGCGGAGGTGAGGCCCGAGACGGATGCGGAGGGCGGCATCGTCTTCGCCAACGGCGCGGGGCTGAAGCTGAAACCGAAGACCGAGGCGGTGCAGGCTGCGCTCGCCGTGCTGGCGGCCGCCGCGCCGCGCAGCCTCGGATTCGACGAGATCCGCCTGGAGACGGGGCGCCGGATCGGGCGGGAGGTGGATTCGCCAAGGCTGGCGTCCGATCTGCAGGCGGCACTGGAATGCGGGGCGCTGACGGCGGCGACGCGGCCCGTCCCGGCGCCGCTGTCGCTGCCGGAGCGGCCGCTGGGAAGCGCGCTGGCCCGGGCCCTGGCGGCGACGCAGGACGCGCTGCCGACGCTGGACCACCGCGCGGTCCGGCTGGAGCCGCTGGCCAGGCTCACCCTGCTCTACCTGAACGGCATGCGGGACCGGGCGGAGCTGATCCGGCTGCTCGGCGCCGACCTGCCCAGGCGGCGCCTGCATCTCCAGCTCGACGGCAAGCCGGTGGCCGGGGACGAGCTGGCGCGCAGACTGCCCGCGGCACTGGATGAAACCCTGCGCACGCTGCACCGGGTCGCGCTGATCGCGGCCTAGGCGGTGGCCGACCCCCTCGACTGCGGTCGGAAACGCCCGCCCCGCGGGCCGGTTGCGGCGGCCGGCGCGGCGTGCAACACTGGCTTTCCCCGCAAGCCCGCCGCGATCCCATGCCCGAAGCCATCCCCCAGGCGATCAGGGCGGCCCAGCCCGAACTGGCCGCGCTGCGCCGCGACATCCACGCCCATCCCGAACTCGCCTTCGACGAATACCGCACGTCCGAACTGGTGGCCAAGCGCCTGGAGCGGGCCGGCGTCGAGGTGTTCCGCGGACTGGCGGGAACCGGCGTGGTCGGGCGGCTTTCCGCCGGCAGCGGCCGGCGGGCGATCGCGCTGCGCGCGGACATGGACGCGCTGCCGCTCGCCGAGCGCAACGCCTTTCCGCACCGCTCCAGGCATGACGGCAGGATGCACGCCTGCGGCCACGACGGCCACACGGCGATGCTGCTCGGCGCGGCCGACCATCTGGCGCAGACCCGGCGCTTCGACGGCACGGTGAACTTCGTCTTCCAGCCGGCCGAGGAGGGCAAGGGCGGCGGCCGGGTGATGGTCGAGGAGGGCCTGTTCGAGCGCTTCCCGGCCGACGCGGTGTTCGGCATGCACAACTGGCCGGGCATCCCGGCGGGCCGCTTCGGCATCCTCAGCGGCCCGGTGATGGCCTGTTCGGACGAATTCGAGATCACGGTCGCGGGGCGCGGGGCGCACGCCGCCATGCCGCACCAGGGCGCCGACCCGATCGCCGCCGGCGCGGCCCTGGTCCAGGCGCTGCAGACCGTGGTCAGCCGCAACCTGCATCCGGTGGACGCCGCGGTGCTCAGCGTCACCCAGTTCCACGCCGGCGACGCCTACAACGTGATCCCGGACACCGCGATCCTGCGCGGCACCGCGCGCGCCTTCCGGCCCGAGGTGCAGGATCGCATCGAGGAGGCGATGCAGCGCATCTGCGCGGGCGTGGCGGAGAGCTTCGGCTGCGCGATCGCCCTGCGCTACGAGCGCGGCTATCCGCCGACGATCAACGCCGCGGAGCCGACCGAGACCTGCCGCAGGGTGGCGGCCGCGCTGGTCGGCCGCGAGAACGTGCTCACCGACCTGCAGCCGACCATGGGCGCCGAGGACTTCGCCTACATGCTGCAGGTGCGGCCCGGCTGCTACGCGTGGATCGGCAACGGCCCGGCCGAGGGCGGCTGCATGCTGCACAGCCCGCACTACGACTTCAACGACGAGGTCATTCCGCTCGGGGTGGCCTACTGGGTCGGGCTGGTCGAGCACATCCTCGCCCCCGCCTGAGCGGTTCGCCGCTACAGCCTGAGCA
>DATMWM010000176.1:0-3650 GCA_035562535.1 Rhodocyclaceae bacterium
AAGTAAGGCCGCAGCGCGTCACGCCCATCTCGCCAGCCCTGGATCTCGGTGACCAGTGCGGCGTGGCGGTGTCCATCCTCGATCAGCGGCGCGAGCAGCTCTACCTGGCGCTTGGCCTTGAGCACGGCCTGGTGGGCGCGATCCAGGTCGTCGAAGTGGCGGATCAGGGCCTCGATGCGGCTACCCACATCGAAGGGCTCCAGCATGTGGCTGCGCACGAAGTCGGTGAGGTTTCCCACCGACTTCATCGACACGGTCTGGTGGAACAGCTCCAAAGCCTGCTCGTGCTCGATGCCGAAGCGCCGGCGAAACCAGGCCCCATAGGGCGGGAAGCTGTCGAACAGATCGCAGCCCGAGGCGCGCAGCTTCTTGCGCAAGGCGGTGATGTCGGCTCCGAAACCAGCGAAGTCCTCGGCAATCGCCATCGCCCGTTCGACCGCCACGTACAGGCGCGCGGGCTGGCCCTGCGGATCCTTCAGCCAGAACACCTGGGCCAGCGTCACCGCCTGGTCGTAGCTCTCGTTGCGGAAAACGCCGAGGATGACCGAATAGCTCGACGCATCGCGCAGCGGCACGGGACGGGCGCTGCCCGTGACCTCGTTGCGCTCGCTCTTGTAGTGGCCGAGCACGTAGGAGCGCAGGCTGCGCTCGCGGGCATCGGCCCCGGCGGCCTTGTTGTAGGCCACGCGGTGCGCAGGCACCAGCAATGTGGTGATGGCATCGACCAGCGTAGACTTGCCCGAGCCGATGTCGCCCGTGAGCAGGCCGTTGCGGCCGTCGAGTTCGTAGCGCCATACCCGCTTGTCGAAGGTGCCCCAGTTGAGCACCTCCAGCCGTTGCAGGCGAAAGCCAACCCGGCTGTCGTCGGCCACGAAGTCCAGGGAGAGCGTCGACGCCTCAAGCATCGGGCGCCCCTTTGTTCGCAGACGCGGCCTGGGTCGCAGCCGGTGGGGCGGAGAGCGCAGTGCGGTAGACCTCCAGCCGCGCGTCGAACTCCGCCAGCCACTGCGCGTCGACAAAGGCCTTCAGGATGCGCCGCACCTCGTAGTGGCCCCTCTCCTGTCCGGTCTGCTGCCCGCTCCCGGCGGCGGGCTTGAGCCGGCGCAGAAAGCCCAGATCGACCACCTTGGCGATCGTCGCATCCACCTGGTCTACGAGCCGGGCCTCGTTCGTCCCGTCGGGCAGGAACACCCGCGTCAGTTCGACGATCTCGTCGCGCGAGAGCACGAGCCGGGTGTCGCCGCCGCCGGCGTCGAACTCCGCCATGCGCTTGCGCAGCAGGGCCAGCATCAGGCTCACCGGGTAGGACAGCGGCCGGCGTGCTACGAGCCGGGGCAGGCGCGGCGCACCCTCGGATTGGCTCCGGCCGCTTCGCCGTACATCGGTTACGCCGATGTAGGCCTCCGCCGAAACTTCGTTCTCATCCGGGTCCGGGCGGCTCTTCAGGAAGGCGTACCCCTCGGCCTCGTCGAGCACAAGATCGAGCAGCAGCACCGCCGCCTGTTCCCGCACCCGCGCCTGCAAGCGCAAGAGGCTGGACCACAGGCGCTCGTCGTCCTCGCGGTAGAGCACGCCCTTGAGCAGGTGCACCATGAGCTGCGACAGCTCGGGGACGGCCGGCAGAGCGCCGGGCTGCGGCTCGATCGAACCGTTCTCGTGCAGCGTGTCATTCATCTTCGCCCTCCCGCTGCGCTGCTTCAGCGCGTGAAAATCACGCGGGGCAGGCGTGTCTCGCGCGTCACCGGCTCGCCCGCTGCGCTGCGGGCCTGCCAGCTGACCGGTTCCTCCACGGCTTCGTCGACCAGGGCACGCGGGCCGTCCAGGGCGCCGCTGTAGTGCCCGGCATGGGCCAGTTCCAGATAGGCCACCAGTTCTGCCAGGCCCTGGTGCAGGGGCTCGGCGTCCAGCAATTCACGCAGCGTGATCTGCGGCTGGCGGCGCAGTGCGCGCTGAACGGCCGAACGCAGGCGCCCCTTGTCCACCACGATCTGGTCGAACAACCGGGCGGTGTCGATGTCGTCTTCGCCTGAAACGAGTGCCAGGTCGGCCAGGCGCGGTTTCGCGGTCGGCGTGAACAGCGGCCGCTCCAGCGGCAGTTCGACGTCCGCCCCCATCGCGTCGATGGCCATCAGCCCTGCGGTCGGTGGGGACTCGCGCAGCGCCAGCGCCTTGCTCTCGATGCCGTGCAACAGGTCCAGGATGCGGCGGTTCTCCAGAAACGCCCGGTCGTCCAGGAAGCGGCGCAGCTGCTGAGAGAGCTGGGCCACGGTGCGCTGCGTGTGTTCGCCGGCCTCCAGCCAGTCGTGGTGCACGCGTCGGGTGCGCGGCTCGGGCTTGAGTGCGGCCACCGCTGGCAGCGTCAGCACCCGGTCGAGCCGCTCGGAGAGTTCCTCCTGCCGGCGGCTGGACATGAGGAAGTCCCAGAAGGCGCGGAAGCTGCGGCCTTGGTCGGAGTCGCCGATCGCGTCGCGCTCGCCCATGATCTCGTCGAGCAGCGCACCCTTGGCGCCTTCCCACAGCGCGATCTTCTCGCGCACCTTGCGGTCGAGCTGGCGGAAGTTGTGCTCCACCTCGCGGAAGTCGGCCAGCAGCTCGCGCGCCAGTTGCTGGAACTGCTGGAAGCGGTCCTTGATCGCCGTGTCGTCCAGCAGCGGCACGTCGCCGGCCAGCACGCGGGCGATCTCGGCATCGAGCTCGTCGCGCTTCTTGCGCAGGTCATCCACGCGCTTGTGCGGGTCGGCCTCGGTGCCGGCGCTGATCTGCTCCAGCAGCGCGAAGAGCGTGAGCAGGCGGGATTCGGTGCCCACGAACGGCCGCTCGGTGAGCGATACCAGCCAGGCGATCGCCTTCTCGGTGGCCGGGGTGAGGTCGAACTGCGCCTCGTCCGTGCCCGGCTTGTAGAACTTGCGCAGCCAGCCCTTGTCCGGCGCGGCCCAGTCGTTGAGGTATTCCGGCGCCCCCTTGGGATAGGCATCCGGCCCAAGCTGCTCGCGCAGGGCGAACAGTTCATCCTCCAGCGCCTCGGCGAGATCCGCCTCGCTCATCACCCGTACATTCGGCGCCACGAACACCCGGTGCAGGAGGCTCGCCACCAGCGGCGCGTGCGGCGATGCCAGCAGCCGCCAGGCGGGGTGGCGGTCGCGCAGGGTGGCGAGGGTGGCGTGGTTCACTGCGACCGGCTCGCGGGCCCAGTCCCCGGGACAGTGGGGTGGCGCGGCATGTCCTCGATCCACGCCCAACGCTTGTCCTTGACCATGACGAACCGGCAGCGCCCCTCGGACAGGTTCGCGCACTGGCCGCCGATCAGCCGGTCATCCTCCGCGGCAGCCCATCGATCCGCGCCCTTGTACTCGACAGCCAGGATCGCGCCGGGCTGGTCTGCGGTGCCGGGCAGCTGACACAGGAAGTCCGGGTAGGAACGACCATCGGCCCCCATGGCTCACTCCTCGAACAGATCAGAATGCGTACCTGCACGCACGAAGATGACCGCGTTGCCCTCCAGCCGGTAGATCAGCAGGAAGTCGCCGCCGATGTGGCATTCGCGGTGGTCGGCCCAGTCACCCTTGAGCGGATGGTCCAGCCACTCGGGGCCAAGCGGCGCATCGTTGGCGACGAGCAGCAGCATCGCCTCCTTCAGCCGGTTGAGGTCG
>DATMWM010000177.1:0-11376 GCA_035562535.1 Rhodocyclaceae bacterium
GCCGGCTTGAGGTCGCGGTGGATGATCCCGCGTGCATGGGCGTAGGCGGTCGCCTCGCAGGTCTGGATCAGGCTGCCGAGAAGCTGCATGCGGCGCTTGAAGGCGGCCTCGGCATCGGCGTCCGCGCACTCGCCGAGCGCGTCCTCCAGCGTCCGCCCGTGCACGTAGCGCATGACATAGAAGGGCGCGCCGTCCGGCCTCGCGCTGATCTCGTGCACCGGCACGACGCCCGGATGCTCGAGCTGGCCGGTGATCCGCGCCTCGCGCAGGAAACGGGCGCGAACCGGGTCGGGGGACGCTCCGCCCGCGGCCGCGCCGTCCGGGGCATCGAGCAGTTCCTTGATCGCCACCTCGCGCCCGATCGAACGGTCGAAACCGAGATAGACCCGGCCGATGCCGCCCTGGCCGATCAGACCCCGTACCGCGTAGCTGCCGGCGTAGGCGGACTCGCCGCCGGGCGGCGGTCCGGCCGCCTGCGCCGCGTGCGCCGGTCCGGCCATCGCCAACGTCCGGTCGTTCGCGACCGTCGCGTCCGGGTCGGGCTGAGCGAGCCGATCCGGGACTTCGCGCCCCGCGCCCGCGGACCCCGCCTCAGGCATCGCCGGCCAGCCGCGCGAATACCCGCTTCATCGCGCCGATCCGCGCGAGGTAGGCGCGCAGGTCGTGATCGCCGCAGCGTTGCCCGGCACCCGGGCGAAAGCGCTGGCGGGCGTAGGCGAGCCCCGCGCCCGCCCCGCACAGGTGGATCACCGCGGCGAGATCCTGCTTCTGCTGCGGCGTGGCGCCGCGGATCCGCTCGCGCTTCAGCGTCCCGGCGACGGCGCGGTCGAGCATGCCCGCGGCGAGCGCGATCGCCTCGCCCGGCATGACCCTCTCGTAGTAGCTGCCCAAGCTGCAGGACAGCGCCGCGCCGGGGAACGGATCCCCGCCCGCGGCCGGGTCGCGGCATTCGGGCCGGGACCCGGCGAAGGTCGCGTCGGTGATCTGGTACATGCCGACCGCGCTCGAGGCCGGCCGGTAGATCTCGAACGGGTGCCAGCTCGGAGCCCACCGCCAGTAGGTGCGCGCCAGCGGGTTGCCCGCCGCCTCGACCTGGGCGAGCGCGGCCAGGAGCTCCGGCGTGATCGCCGCCGTGGCGTGCCTGCGGAAATCGGCGCCGTATTCCCTCCAGGTCTGCTCGGGCGTCTTGACCAGCGCGCCGCTGACCGGGAAGAGCAGTTCGGTCGGCTTGCGCAGCGCGTGGTAGGTCCAGTTCGCCGCCGCCCAGAGCGCCGCGATCGCGAGCACGGCGAGCGTCCAGCGGAGCGCCGCCGGTGCGCGCGCCAGCGCGCGCATTGCCCGCCGCAGCCGGCGATTTCGCCACATCGAAAAGGAACGCTGGCGCGCTGCGCGCATCCGTCCCTCAGCCCGCCTGACGCCCGGCCATGCCTAGTGGTCTGCCTAGAACGCGCACTGGCATGACCACGTCTGTCCCTGGGCGGACCTGCGCCACTGGCCGGTCCATCGGCCATCGGCGCCGGCGCAGGCCGCGGGGCACCGGCTCTTGGCATTCTCCGCGCTGGGCGTGCCCTCCGCCGCGACCCAAAGTGCGATCCTGGCGACCTTGAGCCGCACCGCAGCGTCGGGGGAGACCACGCGGCCCGGCGGCGGATCCTGCCCGACCACCGTGTCCGGCTGCGCGCCGTCCGCGGCGACTGACTGGACCTGCGGCTTGCCGAAGCCGTCCCTGCGCAGCGCCTGGTAGGCGTCCTTGAGCTGCATGCCGCGCAGGTCGGGCATGGTCAGCGTCGCCGGCTCGTCGGCGCCCGCGGCGACGACCAGGTCGACCGCGCTGTCCCGCGCGACCCAGCTTCCTTGCGGCTTCTTCTGTTCGATCACCAGGCCGGGCCTCGCCCCCGTGCCGGCTCGCTCGGCGACGGAACCCAGCACCAGGCCGGCGTCGACCAGCGCCGCGCCGGCGCGCTTGACGTCCATCCTGACCAGGGCCGGCACCTGCACGCCCGGCTCGGCCATGACCAGATCGACGACAGTGCCGCGCTCGGCCTTCTCGCCCGCCCGGGGGGTCTGGCCGCGCACCGTGCGCGCCGTGACCGTGGCGTCCGTGCGCAGGCCGGCGAGGGTCAGGCGGCCGATGTTCAGCCCCGCCCGACTCAGGGCGTTCTCGGCCGAGGCGCGGTCCAGTCCGGCCAGATCGGGGACCACGACCAACTCCGCCTGCGGCCGGACGACGAACCACCAGTACGCGCCGCCGGCGCCGCCGACGGCCACCAGCACGGCGATCGCGGCTATCCAGGCGACCGGCCAGCGCGCCGCACGCTGCCCGCCCTCGCGCGGGCCGCCGCCCGATGGACGTGCGCCCCGTGTCTGCGCGACCGACGGCCGGCCGAGCAGTTCGTCCAGGCGCTGCACCAGCTTGTCGAAGGCCGCGCTGGGTTCATCGGGCCGCCAGTCGATCAGGTCGGCGGTCTGGACGTTGCTGAATTCGAGCGGCAGGTCCGCCGCGCCGATCTGCACCGGGATCAGCACGTCGCGCTTGAGGCCGCGGCGCGCCTCGTTGCGGACCCAGTCGGAGTCGACCGACACCTTCGACCACAGGACGATCACCGCGCGGGCGCCGTCGAGCTCGCGCTCGATCACGCGGTCGAAAGGCTCGCCGAAGGGGATGTCGCGGTCCCACCACACGCTCCAGCCGTGCGCGCCCAGGGTCCGTGCCAGATCGCGGGCCCGCTCGCGGTCGGCGGCGGCATAGCTGATGAAGATGTCGGCCATCTGGAGGATTTGACGGACCTGCCGCCCCAAGAGGCGACGATGTCTTCGCAGGTCGAGCATAAACGATTCGGCCCGGCTGCGCCGGAGGGCACGGCTGCGCCGCGGTGTCCGGCCGGCGTTTTCGATATGTTTTACATATTGATCTGATTTGAACGATTGTCTTGATCAATGCGATTCGCGCGGGCATCATTCGCTGCGTCGCAACAAACAGTTGCAACAAACATTCGCCCCAACCATCAACTTCAACCAGGAGAAAGCGCCATGAACACGACCCTGATCAACACCGAAGTCCAGCCCTTCAAGGCCACCGCCTTCCACAACGGCAAGTTCGTCGAAGTCACCGAAGCCTCGCTCAAGGGCAAGTGGGCGGTGGTGTTCTTCTATCCCGCCGACTTCACCTTCGTCTGCCCGACCGAGCTGGGGGACCTGGCCGACAACTACGCCCAGTTCAAGGACATGGGCGTCGAGATCTACGCGGTGTCCACCGACACGCACTTCACGCACAAGGCCTGGCACGACACCTCGGAGACCATCGGCAAGATCCGCTACCCGATGATCGGCGACCCGACCGGCGCGATCACCCGCAACTTCGGCGTGATGATCGAGGAGGCGGGCCTGGCGGAGCGCGGCACCTTCGTGCTCGACCCGCAGGGCCGCATCCAGATCATCGAGGTCAACGCCGGCGGCATCGGCCGCGACGCCTCCGAACTGCTGCGCAAGGTCAAGGCGGCCCAGTACGTCGCCTCGCACCCGGGCGAGGTCTGCCCGGCCAAGTGGAAGGAAGGCGCCGCCACCCTGGCGCCCTCGCTGGACCTGGTCGGCAAGATCTGACGGCCATCCGCCCCGCCCCGGCGATCCCGGGGCGGGATTGCAGCGCGAAGCCGGCCCACGCAGGCAAGCTTCCCGGTGCGATCCAACCAGGGAGACGAACATGCTCGACGCCGCCATCAAGAACCAGCTCGCCGCCTACCTCGAAAAGCTCCAGGCCCCGATCGAACTCGTCGCCTCGCTCGACGGCGGCGAGCCCTCGCGCCAGATGCGCGAAATGCTCGCCGACATCGCCGCGCTCTCGCCCAGGGTGAGCGTGCGCGAAGACGGCGCCGACGCGCGCCGGCCTTCGTTCTCGGTCGGCCGCCCGGGCGAGCCGGCGCGCATTCGCTTCGCCGGCCTGCCGATGGGCCACGAATTCACCTCGCTGGTGCTGGCGCTGCTGCAGAGCGGCGGCCATCCGCCCAAGGTCGATGCCGCGCTGATCGAGCAGATCAAGGCGATCCCGGGCAGCCACCGCTTCGAGACCTTCATCTCGCTGTCCTGCCACAACTGCCCGGACGTGGTGCAGGCCTTGAACCTGATGGCGGTGCTCAATCCCGGGGTCGAGAGCGTGATGGTCGACGGCGCGCTGTTCCAGCAGGAGGTCGAGGCGCGCCAGATCATGGCGGTGCCGGCGGTGTTCCTGAACGGTCAGCCCTTCGGCCAGGGCCGCATGACGGTCGAGGAGATCGTGGCGAAGCTGGACACCGGCGCGGCGACGCGCGAGGCGGAGAAGCTCGACGCCAAGGATGCGTTCGACGTGCTGGTGGTCGGCGGCGGCCCGGCCGGCGCTGCGGCGGCGATCTACGCGGCGCGCAAGGGCATCCGCACCGGCCTGGTGGCCGAGCGCTTCGGCGGCCAGGTGCTGGACACGCTGGCGATCGAGAACTTCGTCTCGGTGAAGCACACCGAAGGCCCGAAGCTCGCCGTTGCGCTGGAACAGCATGTCAAGGAGTACGAAGTCGACATCATGAACCTGCAGCGCGCCGCGGCGCTGGTGCCCGGCGAGCGCATGCACGAGGTCAAGCTCGCCAGCGGCGCGACGCTCAAGGCCAGGAGCCTGATCCTGGCCACCGGCGCGCGCTGGCGCGAGATGAACGTGCCCGGCGAGGCCGAGTACAAGGGCAAGGGCGTGTGCTTCTGCCCGCACTGCGACGGGCCGCTGTTCAAGGGCAAGCGGGTGGCGGTGATCGGCGGCGGCAACTCCGGCGTCGAGGCCGCGATCGACCTGGCCGGCATCGTGGCCCACGTGACCCTGCTGGAATTCGACAGCAAGCTGCGCGCCGACGCGGTGCTGCAGGCCAAGTTGAAGAGCCTGCCGAACGTCACCGTGATCCTGAACGCCCAGACCACCGAGGTGAGCGGCGACGGCCAGAAGCTGACCGGCCTGACCTACACCGACCGGGTGAGCAAGGAAAGCCATCGGGTCGAACTGGAGGGCATCTTCGTGCAGATCGGCCTGCTGCCGAACACCGACTGGCTGAAGGGCACGGTGAATCTCACCCGCTACGGCGAGATCGAGATCGACGCGCGCTGCCAGACCTCGGTGCCGGGCGTGTATGCCGCGGGCGACTGCACCACGGTGCCCTTCAAGCAGATCGTGATCGCCATGGGCGAAGGCGCCAAGGCCAGCCTGTCGGCCTTCGACCACCTGATCCGCAGCCCGGCGCCGGCGGCCGCGATGGTCTGAAACGCCCTGCACCCGCGCGCGGCCGGCGGGGAATTACTCCTCGATGCGGCCGCGCAGAGCCTTCACCTGCCCCCGGCGCACCTTCGCGTCGACGCGCCGGCGCTGCGAGGCGCGCGTCGGCCTGGTCGGCGTGCGGGGCGCCGCGACCTCCGCGGCCGCGGCGATCAGCGCCCGCAGCCGGTCGAGCGCGTCGGCGCGGTTCTTCTCCAGGCTGCGGAAGCGCTGGGCCTTGATCACCACGACCCCCTCGGAACTGATGCGCTGATCGCTGGCCAGCATCAGCCGCTGCTTCACCGCCTCGGGCAGCGAGGAGGCCGCGATGTCGAAGCGCAGGTGGACCGCGTTCGACACCTTGTTGACGTTCTGGCCGCCGGCGCCCTGGGCGCGAATGGCGAGGAACTCGATCTCGTCCTCGCGCAATTCGAACGCCAGGGTACTCTCGGACATGGTGTGAACCGTTCGCGGCGGCGCTGCGGACCGCGTACCGCTGTCGCGCAGCTTCCGCCCTACTTCGGCGCCTGCGGCTTTGCCGGCGGCTTGAGCTCGACCGTGGTCAGCCCGAGCGCCTTCCAGGACTGCATGCCGCCGCGGTACCACTTGAGCTTGTGGGCGGGGTAGCCAAGCGCGAGCAACTGGCGGATGTTGGTGGGCGACTGGCCGCACCAGATGCCGTTGCAGTAGAGCACGAGCGTCCTGGCCGTTCCGAAATTCCACAGGTTGCCGCTGCGGGTGGCGCCGAAGCGCAGTTCGAGGATGTCGGCGATCGCGCCCGGCTCGGCCTGGGCCGGATGCAACTCGTTCCAGGGGATGCTCACCGCGCCCGGGATGACGCCGGAGCGCTGCAGCCATTCCTTCTCGCGCGAGTCGATCAGCATGATGCCGCCGTCGCCCGCGCTCATCCTGCGCAGGTAATCGAGCACTTCCAGCTCGCCGATGGTCTCCACGCCCGGGGCGATCTGCATCGGCTGGACGCAGTACGGCGGGCAGGGACGCGAGGTGAGCGCGAAATCCGCGTCGATCTGGTTCAGGTTGTCCGGGTTGCGCTCGATGCGCACCGCCCTGCCCTCATGCTTCACCTCCACCGCCGGCAGGTCGGCGGTGATGTTGACCGGCTTGTCGGCCGCCGACGCGGCGAACGCGGCGAACGCGAGCAGCGCGGCGGCGGCATTGCTCCAGACGGACGGCATCGGATTCCCTCCTAATCGGCCAGCGGACCGCGCAGATTGTAGCCCGGGCGCGCCGCTACGCCAGCACCGCCTCCACCGGACGGCGCAGCGAACGGGGCATCTCCGGCCCCCGCCCGAAGCGCACGACCAGATCCGGCCTGCGCCCGCCGAGGCCGAGGACGGCGGCGAACTGCGGGCGCAGCGACCCCACCTCCACCGGCTGGTTGACGAACGCGTTGCGGATGCCGAGCGCGGTGGCCTGCAGGGCGAAGCGCTCGTAGCAGCGGCCGGCCGCGACCCAGTTCGCCCTGTCGTCCGCATCCGAAGCGAACACCGCGATGCCGGCCGAGCTTCGCAGGTGTTTCGCGTACCGCTCGTTCTCGGCCCCCGGCGTGAAGAAAAGCGGAAAGAGCCGCCGGCCCAGCCAGGCCGGGACCGAGGGGTTGCCGGAGGACGCGGCATACAGCCCGTCCCCGCTGCGGACCGCGTCCGCGCCGCTGAAGCGGATCCACGCCTTCAGCTCGTCGACGAAAGCCGGGTCGGCCATCTGGGCCGTGTTGCCCGCGACGACGTATTCGAGCACCTTCTCAATCGCGTCGCGGCCGGTGAGCAGCAGGACGCGCACGCCGGCGCCGGAACCGGCCTGTTCCAGCAGCCGCAGTTCGTCCATCGCGAGCGGACGGCCGTCGTACTCGGCGCGTGTGCACTGCCGGCGCGTGATCGCCCGGAAGAGCGGCGTCCCGACGGCCCCGGCCGGATCGAGCGCAATGCGCAGCGCGCCGCCCTGCGCCGGATCGAAGGCCGCATGCGCCCGCAGGCCGTGCGCCAGCGCCGCCTGCGCCAGGTTCTCCGCCGCGCAGCCGAGCGACACGAAGAGGTGGTGGTCGTCCGGATCGACCGCCGGGCAGCGGCGCGAAAAGTCGGGCAGGATCGAAATCCCCCGCTCCTCGATGCGGAACTTCCAGCACTGGGTGTTGTGGCTGGACGGTGCGAGCGTCGCGTAGCGCACGAGCTCGCGCTGCAGCGCGGTACCCGGATCGGGCCGCTCCTCGCCATCCCGCCAGGTACGTTGCGCCGCCTGCTCGTAGCTTTCCGATCCCGAGGAACAGCCCTGGAGCGCTGCCAGGGTGCCGGCAGCGCCGGCGGCGGATACGACAAACTGTCGTCGAGTCACCATGTCGCGTCCCTCCCAACGATCCCCGGCCCGCTGCAGACTCTACATCGCCCGTACCGCCCGGCGCGGAACCGGGCGCGCGGAGCCTGGCTTCCGGGCCTCGCCCCGGAAGCCGCGCGCCCGCTCGATCCCGTCCTGGGGGACGATCGAAAGCATTCCGCTGCGAGCGGGCCCGGCGGCGTAGAATGCGACGTTCACTGCAACGGCGCATGCAGCATGCGATATCCAAATGAACGCACTGATCCTCGATTTCCTAAAAGCCAACGGCGAGCGCCTCGACGCGGAGATCGCCGCGGCGCTGCAGATGCCGATGACCCTGGTGGCCCGGCACGTTTCGCAGCTTTCGGCTGCGGGAGAGGTCATCTGCTGCAAGGTGACCCGATACCTGGACGGAAAGCCGACCGAGGGCGTGAGCTGCCGCCTGTCCTGCCACCTGCCCCCGCCTGCGCGCGGCAGGAAGCCCGGCGCGAAGCAGAACCCGAATCCGTCTGACAATCCGGTCTGAGCCGCGGGCGCTCGCGCCCGAGACCCGGTTGCGCCGGAACAGCGCGCCCTCACCGGGTCAGCGCGAGGAGGATGTCCGCGTACCAGGCGGAATTCAGTCCGAGCGCCTCGTCCAGTTTCCTGTCGCGCGTCCCGACGTCCAACCGGGCGGAATGAACCCCGAGCAGCATCCACGGCAGGTCGCGCACCGCGGCGCCAGGTTCGGCCATCCGCATCACCACGGGCGCCCCGCTGGTGCCGCGGTGGGTGCGCGCGTCGGTGAGGAAGTAGCCTTCGCCCTTGAAGCGCAGGCCGAACGAGGACGCGACGATCGCGTGGCGCACCACGGGCATGTGGTGCAGGGTGTCGTGGAAACCGAGCGGGAAGCCGACCACCAGCAGCGACGTTCCGACCTCGACGTCGTCGAACCGCCGGGGCAGGTGATCCGGCGTGAAGGCCTGGAGGATGGTCCTGCGCGGCAGCGCATCCTGCTCGATCTCGATGGCAGCGACATCGATGTCGCCAGCGGCGTCCTGCCCCTGGCGCCAGGCGGCCCTGCCTACGCGATAGAGCGGGATCGAGAACCCGGTCGATTGGGCCAGGTTTTCCGGATCGATATGCAGTTCGATCTCGATGCGGTCGGGAAAGTGCTTGCTCTGTTCGTCCGCCATCACGTGGCGGCTGGTCACCAGGAACAGGCGCTCCCCGCGCCGGAAGAAAAATCCGCTCGCGCCGGTCAGCAACCGCTGCCTGTCGAACGTGCAGATGCGCGTCGCGGTGAGCAGCAGGGATTCGATCACGGGGGGTCTGCGAGCCTGTGCCGCGGCGGGTCGATCACCAGGCCCGGCGGCCTACAAGCGTCAAATAGTCTGGTTGGGATGCCATAGCCTACACCCCTTTTCGCAGCGGCTACCCGGGCAAGCCCTGTCGCCTTCGGTGACCGCCGGCGCGGACAGTCCGCACCGCCTTGCCCGGCTTCGTACCGCCTGTCAGTAGCGGCGGCGCGGCGGGGCGACCGGACCGCGTTCCGCGAGATGGCGGAAGCAGATGCGGCCCTTGCTCAGGTCGTAGGGCGAGATTTCCAGCGACACTCTGTCGCCGGCGATGATACGGATGTGGTTCTTGCGCATCTTGCCGGCGGTGTAGGCGACCAGGTTGTGGCCGTTGTCCAGCGTCACGCGGTAGCGCGAATCGGGGAGCACCTCCATCACGACCCCCTTCATCTCGATCAGTTCTTCCTTCGCCATTGGCCTGCCTCCGGGTGGGATCGGAACGAAAGAGCCCGGGCAATGCCGGGCCGATGCTCCGAGGACGGGGCGAGGGCCGATGCCCTCGACGCGCCGTTAGTCGTCCCGGCATGGCGGATGCCATGCCGGGACGAGAGCGCGCTCAGTCTGCCGCGCGAATGTTCGACGCCTGCTTGCCCTTGGGGCCGGCCGTGATGTCGAAGCTGACACGCTGACCTTCCTTGAGGGACTTAAAGCCGTCTCCCTGAATCGCGGAGAAGTGGGCGAACAGATCTTCGCCGCCCGCCTCCGGGGTGATGAAGCCGAAGCCCTTGGCGTCGTTGAACCATTTCACAGTGCCTGTTGCCATGTCTTGAGTTTCCTTGATGAACGATGAATGGGGGCAAGCCCCCGGTTTGGGGCGAAGCTCAAGACGGCGGGGCGGTGAAGGGAGAAATACCGCAGGACTGCGGATACTGAACCAGACAACAGCAGCAGTGCTTGAAGATCGCTGGGCCGCACTGTGCACTGAAACGGGAACAATTGCAATCGAAATGTTCCGAAGACGCAGAGGCTTCGTCGCGATCGCGGCCCCACGGCGGCCTCGCGCCGACACCATCCGGCCGGCGAGCGACATTCGCCCGTGATCGGCCGGTGACACGCGATGTCCAGCCAGGCGATCGCCTGCTCCACCAGGTCGGCTCGACCTTTGGGTTCGGCGAGGGGACGCCCACGGTTCGGCCGGAGCCGCCAGTGAGCAGCGCATGAACCCGCCATTCGCGAATGGCGGCCTGCCCAACCCCCGATGGTTCTGGCGAACCCGTTCCAGCAATTCGATCAGGTTGCCGCCGAAGGGCGGGTTCGTGCGCGGGTCAGGCGACCAGGCGCATCCCGCAATGCCTGGCCGCATCGCGATCAAACGTTGCCGTGTAATCGCATCCCGCCCGTTTGTCCGAGCATTCGATCAGACAGTCGGCGAAGTCGGGGCTCCCGCCCTTGAACAGCCGAACGGCCTTCCAGGCGGTCTCGGCGGCCTCGACCTGGAACCCCTTCGTGCGCAGCAATCCCTGCAGTACGGCGACCACGTCGTCTTTGCTGCAGGAGTAGCAGCCGGTGAGCACCCAGACCAGTTCGGTTAGCGATACCAGGCCGATGTAGGCCGGATTCTCCGCAGTCAGGGATTCGATCAACCGCGTCGCCTTTGGCGACTGGGCGGGATCGTCCTGCGCGACATAGCGCACCAGGACGTTGTTATCGAGTCCGATAACTTGGCCTTGGCACCCTGGCGCACGATAGCTGCGTTCATGTCCGCAATGGAAACCGGCTTCGCCGGCTTGCGAATCAGCCGCTTGAGCGCCTTCACCGACTGTGTGGCGGCAACCAGTTCGAAGTGACCGGGCGCAATCTCGATGAATTCAACGCGGTCGCCCGCGTCGATGCCCAAGGCCGTGCGTACTGCAGCCGGAATGGTGATTTGCCCCTTACTGGTTAGCGTGGCTGTGCTCATCGATGTCTCCTCACCGGCTCCTTACTATGCGGTAAGGAAACCAGGGGGGCAATCACGGAACGCTGCACGTTGAGTTACCGCAGCGGCCGATGCCCCGCTTGGCCGCCTGCTTCGCGTTACCCGCAACACGGGCGCGCAGCGGCGGGGACCGTCCGCCCCACGGCCGGTAGAGCCAAATCGAGAAACGGTAGGCCGAGGCCTCGAAGCCCTGCAGGCCCGAAGCCGACTCCGGCGCAGCTACGCGGGCACCGGCGGATTGCCCGACAGCGCCGCGCTGCGCCAAGTCGAGCACAAGGCGAACGCGCAGCTTGTGCCAGCTCCGCATGCGCGAATTTCCCGACGACATGGCAGCGAGACACGCACGGACGGTAATCGCCATTCGCGCCTTTTCCGTTGGCGACACGCGAAGTCCTGGCAAGCGCTTGTGTAGTTCACCGGTTCGACTCGACCTTCAAGACCGACAAGGGGACGCCCGCAGCTCGGCCAATGCCGCCAGTGGGTCTTAAACCGTCTCCGTCGGCAGTCCACGCGTCACCGGTCACTGGCTCGTC
>DATMWM010000178.1:0-2109 GCA_035562535.1 Rhodocyclaceae bacterium
CTTCAGGTTGTTGCTGACAGCATAGAAGTGCGCGCCGGCGGCCTGTTCGGAACCGAGCGCGGCGGCCAGCCAGGCGCGGGCGGCGCGGGCGTTCTCCAGGGTCTCCTGGGTGCCGAAGCTCTTCGAGGACAGGATGAACAGGGTCTGCTCCGGCTTGGCGTGGCGCAGCACGGCGGCCAACTCGGCCGGGTCGATGTTGGCGACGTAGTCGACCCGCGGGGTGTCCGCCGCGTGCGCGGCCAGCGCCCGGTTGGCCATGCGCGGGCCGAGGTCCGAGCCGCCGATGCCGAGGTTGACCACGTGGCGGATCGGCGCGCCGGTGGCGCCCTTCAGTTCGCCGCGGCGGATCGTCTCCGCCAGTTCCAGCACCCGTTGCAGGCTGGCCTGCACCTCCGGGGTCACGCTGCGGCCGGCCACCCGGTACTCGCGCTCGGCGCGCAGGGCCACGTGCAGCGCGGCCCGCCGCTCGGTGAAATTGATCTGCTCGCCGGCGGCCATGCGGGCGATGCCGTCGGCCAGGCCGCGCTCGTTCGCCAGGTCGACCAGCAGCTTGACCGTCTCGGCGGTCAGGTGCTGCTTGGAGAAGTCCAGCAGGAGGTCGTCCAGCCGCAGCGACAGCCGGTCGAAGCGTGCCGGGTCGGCGGCGAAGAGGTCTCGCACGGGCCGGCGGAGGATCTGGTCGCGGTGCTGCGCGAGCGCCGCCCAGGAGCGCGATTGGGTAATGTTCATGGCTTCAGTCTCGTCGGTAGAGTCGGAATCGTTCCTTGCGGTCGCCGCGCCTGCGGCCTTCCCAGATCTTGCGCCACTCGGGCCCCGGCGAGATCTCGGGGGAGCCGCCTGAACTGCTGTACGCCAGGAGCAGCTTGCAGGCGTCGCGCCCCGGCCGCCCCGGGCCCAGCGTCTCGATGCCGGCGAAGTAGTGCAGCGAGGCGCGCTGCGCCTCCCCCAGGCCGCTGCCGGCGATGCAGCCGTGGCCGGCCGGCAGCGCGCGTTCCAGGGAGTTGGCGAGCATGCGGTAGCTCTTGCTCGAGTCGATCAGCGGCAGCCAGAGCGTGGTCAGCAGACCCCACAGCAGCAGCATGCCCGCGCCCCAGGTCAGCGTGCCGCGGTAAGGCGACCGCGGCGCGGTCGCGATCAGCCACAGCCAGGCCAGGCTGAGCGCGAGGCCGGCCGCGAAGGCGAGCGGCGAAAAGTGCATGACGAAGCCGGGCTCCACCCTGGCGGCGTATTTCGCGATCCGCTCCGGGCTGCCGGTGAGCATGGCGATCCAGCCCAGCCAGACCAGCCCGGCGAAGAAGGTGAAGCTCATCATGGCGAACCAGTCCAGGGCGTTCGCCGCGCCGCGCCGCAGGTTCCCGGCGCCCCGGGCGGCCAGCAGGATCAGAGGCGGCAGCAGCGGCAGCGCGCTCAGGCTGTCCGCGTCGGAGCGGGTGACGAGCGCGGCCAGCGTCGCTGCGAACAGCGCCAGCGGCAGCAGCATCCCCGGCTCGTGCAGCTTGCGGCGTTCCATCCACAGCGCCCAGAACAGCAGCGGCACGGCGGGCCAGGCGAACCAGGGCAGCATGCCCAGGTAGCGGCCAGTGCGGCGCAGCATGCTGGCGTCCAGTTCCATGTCGCCGAAGGCGGCCGCTCCGGTTGCCGCAAAGGCCTGCGGCTGCGCCTGGGCGAGCACCGCCAGCCACCCTCCGGCGATCAGCGCGGCGAGTCCGAGCGCGATAGCGATGCCGCTCAGGGATTTCGCGGTTCGCCACGCAGGCGCGGCGGGCATCGCCAGGGCGAGCGCGGCCAGGATGAAGACAGGAACCCAGCCGGTGGCGAGGAAGCCCAGCCCGATGGCCAGTCCGGCGATCGCGCCGCCTGCGGCCGGTCGCTGCGGCATGAGCTGGAAGGCGTAAGCCGTCCAGGCGATCGCCGCGAGCAGGGCGATCGCCGGCTGGGTGTCGTGCAGCGGCAGCACCAGGCCGACGCAGCCCACGCTGATCAGGATCGCCGCGCCGCGCTCGCGCTCGCCGTACAGCCGGGATGCCGTGGCGGCGATGCCGGCGAGAAAGAGCGCGCCGAAAAGCAGGGCGGCCAGCCTGGCGGCGTCGTGCAGCGGCAGCAGGCCGC
>DATMWM010000179.1:0-3833 GCA_035562535.1 Rhodocyclaceae bacterium
ATCTTCTGGCCGATCGCGTCGTCCGCGGGGGGCGCCGCGACGGGCGCAGGTGTGTACACGCTGAGCCGCGCGCGCTCGACATTGACCAGCCGGGACTGCCGGTTCTGGGGCGGGGTCTCCCCGTAGTTGACCACCCCGTTCTCGTCGACCCACCTGTAGATCTCGCCGACGGCCAGCCCGGGCAGGGCCATCGCGGCGCAGGCCATGCAGACTGCCATTCGGCGGAATCGGGCTGATGCGATCATGTCGGCCTCGTTGCCTCATTCTAGATCAACGAGACCGGCGGGGGCACCGCGGCGCTAGTGGTCTGCTTCGTAAATCAAGGAACCGGATGAAAACGATGGATTGTGGTCTGTGGCAAGGCGCGAACCGCAGCAATAGTTGTGGCTATCGCGAGGATGAGCAACGCCGCCACGGGCAGCAAGACGCGTTTTCATGTTCCGGCATTTGCGAAGCAGACCACTAGTGCCGGTTCTTCGACTGCCTCTTGCGGTCCGCCACCAGCACGGCGATGGCGCACGAGCCGGCGCGGGTTTCCGCGGAATCGGCGCGGCTGGTCAGCACGATCGGCACCTTGGCGCCGAGCACGATACCGGCGGCCAGGGCGTCGGCCAGGTACTCGAGCTGTTTCGCGAGCATGTTGCCGGACTCGATGTCCGGCACGACCAGGATGTCGGCCTGCCCGGCCACCGCCGAGCGGATGCCCTTGGTCTTGGCGGCGACCATCGACACCGCATTGTCGAAGGCCAGCGGCCCATCCAGCACGCCGCCGGTGATCTGGCCGCGGTCGGCCATCTTGCACAGCGACGCGGCGTCGAGCGTGGCCCGCATCTTCGGCGTGACGGTTTCCACCGCCGCCAGGATCGCCACCTTGGGTTCGGCGATGCCGAGCACGTGCGCGAGGCCGATCGCGTTTTGCACGATATCGACCTTGTCCTCCAGCGTAGGCTCGATGTTTACCGCGGCATCCGTGATCAGGAGCGGGCGCGGGTAGGTCGGCACGTCCATCAGGAACACGTGGCTGATGCGCCGGTTGGTGCGCAGCCCGCCTTCCTTGGAGACCACCTCGGCGGCCAGTTCGTCGGTGTGCAGGCTGCCCTTCATCAGGGCCTCGACCTCACCCCTGCGCGCCAGCGCCACCGCCTCGGCCGCCGCCGCGTGGCTGTGCGGCACGTCGATGATCCGGCAGTCGCGCAGGTCCAGTCCGTACTCGCCGGCGATCGAGCGGATCTTGTCCTCCGGACCGACCAGCACCGGATGGATCAGCCCGCGGTCCCGGGCCGACAGCGCCCCGGCGAGCGAGGGCGCGTCGCAGGGATGGACCACCGCCATGCCGATCGGCGGGATTCCCGCCATCAGCGACATCAGGTGCTGGTAGCGCAGTTCCCGGTCCGAGATGGTCACCTCCGGCAGGGCCACCCGGGTGCGCCGGATCTTCTCGGTCGGCGCGAGCACCTCGGCGGTGCCGCGCACCACCTTCAGTCCGTCCTGGTTGATGCAGGTGCACTCGAAGATCACATGGTGGTTGTGATCGAACTTCTGCTTGCAGGTGACCGTCACGGTGACCGTGTCGCCGATGGTCACCGGGCGGGAAAAGTGCAGCGTCTGGTCGACGTAGATCGTCCCCGGCCCGGGAAACTGGGTGCCCAGGACGGTGGAGATGAGCGATCCGCTCCACATGCCGTGAGCGATCACTTCGCGGAACATGCTGGAACGCGCGTACTCCGGGTCCACGTGTGCGGGATTCACGTCGCCGGACATCGCGGCGAACAGGTGAATGTCCTCGGGCCGCAGCGTGCGGGTCAGGACCGCCGAGTCGCCGACCTGGATCTCGTCGTAGGTCCGGTTCTCGATGTAGCGCGGGGATGCCGATTCTTGCATGATGAAGGTGCCTCGCCGGTTGTCCTGCTCGGCGGACGCCGGGTCCGCTCCGACAGTGTCGCCCGCCCGCGCCGGCTTCTCAACCGCTGCGCCGGTGTCGCCGGGGCCTCCGGCGGACTCGCCGTCCGCCGCCTTGTCCAGCCTGAGAAAACTCGAAAGATTCAACACGTGGGGATGGCCTTCGTCCGGGGCAAGTGCTTCACTGTAGATTGTGCACTGCAAAACAAAAGAAGGCGAGCCAGAATTGCCCGGATTCGACTAAACCAGTAGAAATATAGAGTTGAATGCCTAATCCGGTCGGCCCGTCGGCGTTGGCGCATTGCAGCAATCCAAGGCTGGCCGGCATGCCCGGTCACGCCGGCGCCGCGGGGAATTCCGCACAAGGGGCCTAAAAACCCGCGTGCTAGAATCGTCCGCCACGTCCCGGATATTCCCGCCATGCAGGTCGTCGTCCTCGCTGCGGGGCAGGGCAAGCGCATGCGCTCCGACCTGCCCAAAGTTCTGCACCAACTTGCCGGCAAGCCCCTGCTGGCCCACGTTCTCGACACGGCGCACGCGATCGGCGCCGGTCCGGTCTGCGTGGTCTATGGTCACGGCGGAGAGCGCGTGCGCGACGCGTTCGCCGAGCGGCCCGGCGTGCGCTGGGTCAAGCAGGACCCGCAGCTCGGCACCGGCCATGCCGTCATGCAGGCCGCGCCGCTGCTGGAGGAAACCGGGCAGGTGCTGGTGCTCTATGGCGATGTCCCGCTCACCCGCGCGGACACGCTGCGGCGGCTGCTGTCCGCCGCCGCGGGCGGCAGCCTGGCCGTGCTCACCGTCGCGATGGACCTGCCCTACGGTTACGGGCGCATCGTCCGCGACGCGGCGGGACGCGTTGTCCGGGTGGTCGAGGAGAAGGATGCGACCGAGGCGCAGCGCGCGATCCGCGAGGTCAATACCGGCATCATGGCATTGCCGGCTGCCTCCCTGCGGCGCTGGCTGGGCATGCTGCGCAACGACAACGCCCAGGGCGAGTACTACCTCACCGATCTGGTCAGCCTGGCGGTCGCCGACGGCGTGGCGATCGAGACCGCGCAGCCCGCCGAGGCATGGGAGACCCTGGGGGTCAACAGCAAGGCGCAACTGGCCGATCTGGAGCGCATCCTGCAGCGCGACATCGCCGCGCGGCTGATGGAGGCGGGCGTGACCCTGGCCGATCCCGAGCGCATCGACGTGCGCGGCGAACTTCAATGCGGCCGCGACGTGGAAATCGACGTCAATTGTCTGTTCGAGGGGCGGGTCGAACTCGGCGACGACGTCCGTGTCGGCGCCAACTGCGTGCTGCGCAACGTGTCGATCGGGCGCGGCACGAGGATCGCGCCGTTCTCGCTGCTGGACGATTCCGCCGTCGGCAGCGGCTGCCAGATCGGGCCGTTCTCCCGGCTGCGCCCTGGCAACGTACTCGGCGAGGACGTGCATATCGGCAACTTCGTCGAGATCAAGAACAGCCGCATCGCCGCCCGCAGCAAGGCCAACCACCTGTCCTACGTCGGCGATGCCACCGTGGGCAGCGACGTGAACATCGGCGCCGGCACGATCACCTGCAATTACGACGGCGCCAACAAGCACCGCACCGTCATAGAGGACAACGTCCATATCGGCTCGGACACGCAGCTGGTCGCGCCGGTCACGGTCGGCCGCGGCGCCACGACCGGCGCGGGCGCCACGGTGGCCAAGGACATCCCGCCCGGGGCCCTGATGTACACCAAGGCCGAAACGGTGATCCGCGGCGGCTGGCAGCGGCCGACGAAGGCAGCGAAGAAATCTTGAGCAACTGAGCGGCCAGGCAGCGCGCGGCGATCGTTCGACGCTGCGCGATCCGCGCCCGCAGGTCTTTCGGAAAGGTAGCCGATCATGTGTGGAATCGTCGCAGCGCTGGCCAATGGCAACGTCGTCCCGGTCCTTCTGGAGGG
>DATMWM010000180.1:0-3645 GCA_035562535.1 Rhodocyclaceae bacterium
ACTATGACGCGGCCGGCTGCTGCGACATCTGGGCTGACCTCATCATTGCCGGCGCCCGGTGACTGAACTGGCCTTTCGACCCACGCACGAAGATGCTCACCGCTCAGATGGGCATACCGCTGCACCATCCGGTACGACGACCAACCGCCCAGTTCTTGAAGTACGTACAGCGGCGTTCCATGTCGCCAAAGACGACATCCATGCACCAGTGAAGAGAGTTCTCGACCCGCCAGTGCCGGCGAATCGAGCCGTTCAGGCGCGCGGCATCGGCCGGCAGGCTGCCGATGTAGGAACGATGTTCAAGCGTGGCCTTGCCCTCGATCGTGCTGGCGCGGCGCCCCGACCGCGAGCGCTTCATCCGTCCCGTGAGCGTGCCTGAGCAGTAGAACCTGGCGGCCCTCGTCACCCGCCGCCGCCCTGATCGGCGAGCTGCCCGGGCTAGGGCGCCTCAATCGCCGCCAGATCTGTGCCCTCGTCGGCGTGGCCCCCTACGCCAGTGACTCCGGCGCCAGCCGCGGACGACGACGAATCGTCGGCGGGCGATTCGAGGTGCGCCGAGCCGCTCACATGGCGACCCTGACCGCCACGCGCCACAACGACGCGATCCGCACCTTCTCCGAGCGTCTGCTCGCCGCAGGCAAGCTCAAGACAGCACAATCGGGGGCAAGCCTTTTCGCGCCGTGCCCGTGCAACAATAGGACCGTGCACTCGAGCGTGCATTCGCATAGGGTTGCAGGCCGGCAGGCGGCCGCACCCGCTGTTCCCATTTGCTGCGCCAGACAATGAGCAAGAGTGCCCATCTGCATCCGTCCGACATCCGCGGCGCCAGTCGACTGGTGGTCGATGCGGTCATCGGCATAGTCCATGTCGTGGAGGCGATGCATGTCAACATCGCACGTCTGCCGGGCTTGCCGCGTCCGGCGGTCCCGGCTTCCGCCCGCGGCATCACCGGTCTGGCATACCGCAGCGTGCGCCTGATTGCCGGCGGCGTGGGGCAGTTGCTGGACGCGGCGCTCGCGAGGCTCGTTCCGCTGCTCGGCGCGAATGGTTCCTCGCCGCGGCGCGAGGCGCTTCTGGCGGCGATCAATGGCGTTCTTGGCGACTATCTTGCCGCTGCCGGCAATCCGCTGGCGGTGTCGATGCGGCTGCGGCGCAACGGGCGTCCGCTGGATCTGGATCGCAACGCTTTGAGGACGGCCGTGGAGCGTCCCAGTGCGCACCTGCTGGTGATGGTTCATGGCCTTTGCATGAACGACCTGCAATGGCGCCGGCGCGGACAGGATCCCGCGGAGTCGCTGGCCCGCGAACTGTGCCACACGGCAGTCTATCTGCACTACAACAGCGGTCGCCACATCTCCGCCAACGGCCACGATCTAGCCGGTCTGCTGGAGCGGCTTGTGGAGCATTGGCCGGTGCCCGTGGAGTCCATGACCATCATCGCCCACAGCATGGGAGGATTGGTCGCGCGCAGTGCCTGCCATTACGCTGGAATCGCGGCCATGCGCTGGCCGGGATTGCTGCGCCAGATGGTCTTCATCGCCACGCCCCATCACGGAGCGCCACTCGAGCGGGGTGGCAACTGGGTGGACCTGATCCTGGGAGTCAGTCCGTATACCGCGCCGCTCGCGCGGCTTGGGAAGATCCGCAGTGCGGGCATCACGGACCTGCGCTACGGGAACCTTGTGGATGAGGACTGGGAGGGTCGCGATCGGTTCGCGGGCGGCGGCGACCGTCGAAGCACGATACCCCTGCCGGCAGGCGTCGCATGCTATGCGATTGCCGGCACCAGCGTGCGGCCGATGGGGGATATGGGCCGCAAGCTGCTCGGCGACGGGTTGGTGACCGTGGACAGCGCCCTGGGCAGGCACCGGGACCCGCGCCGGACACTCGGCTTCTCCGAGGAGAGGCAGTGGGTCGGAGCCGGCATGGGGCATCTCGAATTGCTGACCCGCGCCAAGGTCTGGGCGCGCATTCGAGGCTGGCTGTCGGGAGCGGAGGGGCCTGACACCCCTTCCTGTCCGCCCGCAGATTGAGTCCGGCTTGCACGGTGCGGCAACAGTCCGCGCGTTGTGGGGACCTGAAAGGTTTGTCGAGGCGAAGGGCCATGCCCCGATCCCATGGCTGTTGCCGGAGCAGGGCGCATTGCCCGATTCCAGGCGAGTCCGGGAAGCAGGGATTGCGGAGCCGCGTCCCCGGCCGGTGCGCCCCGTGGGATGAGCGCGAGCCGGCGCGAGGCGCTGCCTGGCGTGACGCGCTCAGCGCCTGAAGCCGTCGCCGTCGTTGCGGTACGCGTTGCCGTCGGCGCCGGCGTAGTGGTCGCCGAAAAGCCCGCTGGAGGTCTAGCTCCGGGTCTGGCCGGTCCGGGCGTCGTAGGCGCTGGTGGTGTGCTGCGCGCCCACCCCTTCCGGCCCGGCCGTGGCGCCGGCGGTTCGGGAAACCGAGGATCCGCCGGGGCCGGTGGCGGATACGCTGGAGGCGTACGAGCGCTGCCTCGCGCGGCCAGAGGCCGGTGGCGGGTCCCTGGGCAACCTTGGCGGCCGCGGGAGCCGGCGATGCGGCGCGTGGCGGCGCCGCCCGTCACGGGGCAGTCCCGCCAGTTGAGCGGCCGTGGGCAGCGAGTCCAGTTGCGGGGCGACCTGCACCGGCGGCAGCGTGGCGTCGGGCGCGTGTTGCCGACATCCTGCAAGGCGCCTGCGTCGCAATGCCTTGTTCCCGTCCTTGTCACCACTCCGTGGCGTCGCTACACTTGCGCCCTTTCTCGGCAAGGCAACCTACGCTTCGTGATCGATCCCTCCATCAAGACCGTCGCGTTCAAAGGCGAGACCATACAGGTAGTGCGGCTTAATCTCGCCTCGCTCGATGCGCAGCGGGTCGAAGCCGCGCTCGTGCAGTCGCTCGGCGGATCACCCGATTTCTTCGACGGCGAACTCGCGGTCGCGGACCTGGGTGGCGTCGGCGAATCTTCCAGCGAGCCGGACTGGGGGCGGATCCGCGAACTGTGCGCGGAGCACGGCCTGCGCCTCGTTGCTGTCGCCAATGCCGGGGCGTTCGGCGATGGAGCCCGCGCCGCCGGCCTGTCGGTCCTGTCGCTCGCGACCGCGCAGCCCCGGCGTGCCTCGGGGCAACCGCCGGAGGCCGAAGCCGCAGCCGATGCGCCGGCCCAGGCGGAGCCGACGCCGGCGCCGGTTGGCGCGGCCAGCCTGCTCGTCGAGCGCCCGCTGCGCTCCGGACAGCAGGTCTACGCGCGCGGACGCGACGTCGTCCTGCTGGCGCTGGCCAGCGCGGGGTCGGAGGTGATCGCCGACGGCAACATCCACGTCTATGCGCCGCTGCGCGGTCGCGCGCTGGCCGGCGCGCGGGGCGACACCGATGCGCGCATCATCACCACCTGTTTCGAACCCGAACTGGTGTCGGTCGCCGGCATCTTCCAACCGTTCGACGACGGCATACCCGAAGCGCTCGCGCGGCGGCCGGTCCAGGTCCGGCTGTCGTCGAGCGGCGCCGGGGAACCGACGCTGGTCATCGAACCGTTGTCCATAGTCTGATATTTGCGGGGCCAGCCGTCCGACGGATGGGCCGTTGCCTGGCCCGTTCGGATCGCTTCCGGCCCCAGAGAGGATCCCATGACCCGAATCATCGTCGTAA
>DATMWM010000181.1:0-18570 GCA_035562535.1 Rhodocyclaceae bacterium
GCGGCCGAAGTCCTCCTCCTGCTCGCCTTCGTCGACCGCGATGTCCGCGGTGATGCGCACGATGAGCTCGTGCAGCGCCAGCCGCTGCGGCCGGAACGCGGTCAGCTCCTCGTGCGGCAGGCCGGTCAGCTCGAACAGTTCCGCGACCTCGGCCTGGGTGCCGAAGACGCATTCGGGCCGGAACAGGGTTTCGAGCGCGCGGAACTCGGCGGGCACGCCGGTGCCCACGCCCGGATTCCAGGCGGAGCAGCCATCGGATGCCTCGGCGGTTCGGTCCATGACGGGGGCGGGTACGCGCAGCCGAGTATCGCAGGCGATCTCGGACAGGGTCAATCGCGCGGACCGCGCTGCGGATTCAGAGGTGGCGCAACACCTGCTCGCCGTGGCCGGCGGTGTCCGGGTCGTCGATGACCTGCGCGATGCGGCCCTGCTCGTCGATGATGTAGGTGATGCGCCGGTACATGCCGAGCATGCCCCGGGCGATGCCGAACAGGCCGGAGCCGGCCGCGCCGTAGGCCTGGGCCACGCGCTGGTCCTGGTCGACCAGCAGCGGGAAATTCAGGCGGTATTTCTCGGTGAAGCGCCGGTGCGACTCGCTGCCCTGGGACGACACGCCGAGGATCGCCGCACCCTTCGCGGCGACCTCGGCGTTGTGGTCGCGCAGCGAGCAGGCCTGCCTGGTGCAGCCCGGCGTGTCGTCCATCGGATAGAAATAGAGCACCAGCTTGCGGCCGCGGAAATCCGCGAGGCTCACCGTGCTGCCGTCCGTGGTCAGACCGGAGAATTCGGGCGCCGGGTCGCCGGGTTTGAGGGCCATGCCGCGCTCAGAAGTGGATGCCGCGCATCAGCTGGGAGAAGGCGACCTGATCCGGGGTGGGCGCGGAAGGCGCCGCGCCGGCCTTGTGCGCCGCGGCCGTGGATTCAGGGAACATTCGGAAGGTGGTGTTCATGATTACCTGGGCCACACGCGGCGCCACCGCATGGAGCACCTGGCCGAAGGTCCCCAGCTTGGTGGCGATGCGTTCCGGCCTGTGCACGATCGCCTGCACGATCAGGTCGGCCGCCTCGTCGGGCGTGAGCGTGGGCACCTGTTCGTAGATCTTGGTCGGCGCGATCATCGGCGTCTTCACCAGCGGCATGTTGATCGTGGTGAAGTCGATGCCGCGGTCGGCGAACTCGCTGGCGGCGCAGCGCGAAAAGGAGTCCATCGCCGCCTTGGAGGCGACGTAGGCGGAGAAGCGCGGGGCGTTGGTCAGCACGCCGATCGAGGAGACGTTGATGATGTGGCCGCGGCGCTGCTCGGTCATCTTCGGCAGCAGGCCCATGGTCAGGCGCAGGGCGCCGAAATAGTTGAGCTGCATGCAGCGCTCGAAGTCGTGGAAGCGGTCGTAGGAGTTTTCGATCGCGCGGCGGATCGAGCGTCCCGCGTTGTTCACCAGGATGTCGACGCCATCGTGCTCCTCGATCAGCTTTGCCACCAGCGCGTCGCACTGGGCCTGGTCGGCGATGTCGGCGGAATAGGTGATCAGCGTCAGTCCCTGCTCGGCCGCCTCCTTCTGCGTCTCGGCCAGCTTGTCCGGGTGGCGGGCGACGATGATGGTCCTGGCGCCGGCTTCGGCGATCTTCAGGGCGGCGGCCTTGCCGATGCCCGAGGAACCGCCGGTGATCAGCACCACCCGGTCCTTCACCTGGCCGCGCAGCGTGCGGTCGATGAACAGGTCCGGGTCGAGGTGCCGCTCCCAGTAGTCCCACAGCACCCAGGCGTAGTTCTCCAGCCGCGGCACCGCGATGCCGGTGCCCTTGAGCAGCTTCTGGGTCTCGCGGCAGTCGAAGCGCGTCGGGTAGTTGACGAAGTTCAGGATGTCGTCCGGCAGGCCGAGATCCTTCATCAGCACCTTCTGGATGCGCCGCACCGGCGTGAGCGCCATCAGGCTCTTGCGCACCCCGCGCGGAATGAAGCCGAACAGCGCGGCGTTGATGCGCAGCGCCATCTCTGGCGCGTGGCCGGCGCGGGCGAAGATGTTCAGCACGTCGCCGACCCGGTAGGGCTGGGGATCGACGATGTGGAAGGCCTTGCCGTCCTGGTCCGGCGCGTGGGCGATGTGGTCGACCGCGGCGACGACGAAATCCACCGGCACGATGTTGATGCGGCCGCCCTCGATGCCTATGGTCGGCATCCATGGCGGCAGCATCTTGCGCATCTTCTGGATCAGTTTGAAGAAGTAGTAGGGACCGTCGATCTTGTCCATCTCGCCGGTCTTCGAGTCGCCGACCACCAGCCCGGGGCGATAGGCGCGCCAGGGGATGGTGCATTCCTTGCGGACGATCGCCTCGGAATCGTGCTTGGTGCGGAAATAGGGGTGCTCGAGGTTCTCCGCCTCCTCGAACATGTCCTCGCGGAAGATGCCCTCGAACAGGCCGGCGGCGGCGATCGAACTGAACAGGTGGAAGCGGCCGCTGCCGATGGACTCGGCGAAGCGCACCGCATTGCGCGTGCCTTCCACGTTGGCCGCCTGCTGCGCCTCGGCGGTGGCCTTCAGGTCGTAGACCGCCGCCAGGTGGAAGAAATGGTCGACCTTGCCCTTGAAGCCGGCCAGGTCGGACTCGGCGACCGCGAAGCCGGGCTGGGTGAGGTCGCCGACCACCGGGATCGCGCGGCTGTCGTCAACGCCCCAGTACTCGCGCAGCGCCGGGACGCGCTCCGCCTCGCGCGCCAGGATCAGGAAATAGACGACCGAGTCCGGACGCTGCAGGATTCTGCGCACCAGGCGCTTGCCGATGAAACCGGTGGCGCCGGTAAAGAAGTAGATCATCTTCGCTCCCCCCGAAATGCGGCGGGAACGCCGATGCCCCGCCTCGATGGCCAGGAATGATACACGCGAAGACCGCGGCCCGACCCGGGTGCCGCGATTTCGGACCGGCGGCGCTTTTCGTCTCCTGAAACCGCTCGGCTTGCGAGGAGAAAGCGCGGGTGTTTAGTGTGCCCGCTCTAGATTTTCTCTCTAGACTGCGGGCCTGAATACGGTAGCGCAGCGAGTTGGCCGACCTCCCAAGGCGACCCTGCTGCAAACCGGCAACCGGAGCAGTCCAACCGGTGCAAGCGAGGTCCCGATGGTCTTTTATGGAGATGTGAGATGGTCAAGAAGCTGAAGGAACTGGCGGGTAACGTGGGCGACAACCAGGTGGCCACCGCGATCAAGGACTCGGCGCAGCAGATCTGGCTGGCCGGGCTGGGCGCCTTCGCCAAGGCCCAGGAAGAGGGCGGCAAGCTGTTCGAGACGCTGGTCAAGGAAGGCGAGGCCGTGCAGGCCAAGACCGCCAAGATGGCGGAGTCCACGGTCGTCGAATTCACCGGCAAGGCCACCAAGACATGGGACAAGCTCGAGAAGGTGTTCGAGGACCGCGTGGCACGCTCGCTGCACAGCCTGGGCGTGCCGACCAAGCAGGACGTGCAGAACCTCTCCAAGCGGGTCGCCGACCTGACCGAGGCGGTGCAGAAGCTGACCGAGGCCGAAGAGCACGCCGGAGCCGGCCGCCGGCGCGCCGCCAAGACGCAGTAAGCGCGTTCCCCCGCGCGCGGATTTCGCCGCGGGCGTCCCCGGACGCCCAACGGCCGCGCGGCCCGGTGTGACCTCCTCCCACATCGGTCCGGCGGCCGGCGGCATCCCGAAGGTGGTTTTCTTGCGCAACGGACGCCCGGCCGCCAGCGCCCGCGTCCCTGAAACCGGCAGGTGCCATGGCGAGTCCCCGACGTCCGAAGCTAGCAGCGAACAAGACCGCGAAGCCGCGCGCTGCGCCGGGCAGGCAGCGCGCCGCTCGCCGGCCGGCGCCCGGGCCGAAGCCCGCGCCTCACGTCCCGGCAGCCACGCGCAAGTTCGGGCTGGCGCTGGCGGGCGGCGGTCCGATCGGGGCGATGTACGAGATCGGCGCGGTCGCGGCGCTCGCCGAGGCGCTGGAGGGAATCGACTTCAACGACCTGTACGTCTATGTCGGCGTCAGCTCGGGCGCGGTGGTGTCGACCGGGCTGGCCAACGGCCTTAGCCCGGCGCAGATGTGCCGGATGTTCGTCGAGAACGTCGCCGAGGGCGAGGTGCCGTTCCATCCCGAGATCCTGCTCCAGCCGGCGCTGCGCGAGTACGTCAAGCGGGTGACCTCGGTGCCACCGCTGGTGCTGGCCTCGATCTGGCACTACCTGACCCACCCCTTCAGCCAGAACATCTTCGATTCCTTCCAGCGGCTGGGCCGGGCGGTTCCCACCGGCATTTTCAACAACGCGGCGATCAACGAGTTCCTGACGCGACTGTTCACCGCCCAGGGCCGCACGAACGATTTCCGCGAGTTGAAGCGCAAGCTCTACCTGGTGGCCACCGACCTGGACACCGGCACCTCGGTGGAGTTCGGCTCGCCGGGCTGGGACCACGTGCCGATCTCGACGGCGGTCCAGGCCAGCGCCGCCTTGCCCGGCCTGTTCCCGCCGGTGGAGATCGGCGGGCGCTACTACGTCGACGGGGCGCTGAAGAAGACGCTCCACGCCTCGGTGGCGCTGCGGCAGGGCGCGGAACTGGTGCTCTGCGTCAATCCGCTGGTGCCTTTCGACTACGATCTCGCGGCGCGGCGCGGGCACCCGGGCAAGCACCGCCTGGTCGAGGGCGGGCTGCCGCTGGTTCTGTCGCAGACCTTCCGGGCGATCATCTACTCGCGCATGCAGGTCGGGATGGGCAAGTACGCCAGCGAGTTCAAGAACGCCGACGTCGTCCTGTTCGAGCCGAACCGGGACGACGCGGACATGTTCTTCACCAACGTGTTCAGCTACCGCAGCCGGCGGCGGCTCGCCGAACACGCCTACCAGAAGACCCGCAGCGAGCTCTACCGCCGGCGCCACGAACTCGGGCCCATCCTGGCGCGCCATGGCATCCGCATCCGGCTGGACGTGCTCAAGGACACGCACCGGCGCCTGATCGGCGGGGCGGTGCCGATGCCGCATCCGGTCCGGGGCGCCGTCCTCGACGCGGCCGATCGGCTCGACCGCTGCCTGGACGATCTCGACCGCTGGCTGCATCGCAGGAGCGGGGCGCAGCGCCAGGCGGCCTGAGTGCGCCGGCCTTGGCGCGGCCCGCCGGCCGGCCTGGGGGTTCGTGCTAAGCTGCGCGCTCGATCCTGGGCCCAGCCGGCACGCCGATGACCGAGCGCAAACCGAAGCGTCGCACCCGAGAGCGCATCCTCGAAGCCGCGCTGCGCCTGTTCAACGATTTCGGCGAACCCAACGTCACCACCGGGGTGATCGCCGACGAGCTGAACATCAGCCCGGGCAACCTCTACTACCACTTCCGCAACAAGGACGAGATCGTCAATTCCCTGTTCGCGGACTTCGAGCGCGAGATCGAGCGCACGCTTGCCGCGCCCTCGCGGCGCCCGCCCGACGTCGAGGACATCTGGCTTTTCCTGCACCTGGTGTTCGAACTGGTCTGGAAGTACCGGTTCCTCTACCGGGACATCAACGATCTGCTCAGCCGCAACCGCACGCTGGAAATCCACTTCAAGCAGATCCTGCTGCACAAGGCGAAGACTGCCGCCGCAATCTGTGAGGGCCTGGTCGCCCAGGGCGAGATGAGCGCCACTCGGGCGGAGATCCAGGCGATGGTGGACAACATGGTGGTGGTCGCCACCTACTGGCTTTCGTTCGAGTACGTGCGCAATCCGCGCCATCTGAACGAGTCGGACGCGCTGGCGAACGGGGTGTTCCACGTCATGGCGCTGGCCGCGCCGTTCCTCACCGGCCGGTCGCGCCAGCTTTTCGAGGATCTGGCGCGGCGCTATGTCGAGCAGTGAAGCGCGCGGCCCGCAACGACAAGGAGGAGGAGAGGAGACGATGAGCAAGGCAGCCTGGACGAAGTTCCCGCACGCGGACAAGGCCTACGACTACGCCGGCGCCGCGCTGAAAAAGAACTGGGAGAGGCTGCATCGCGGCGATGCCGAGCCGTTTCCGGAGGACGAGGCGGTGCAGGAGGCCTGGCGCCTGTATCACCGCGGCGAGTTCCAGAAGGCGGTGAGCGCCGGTCTGGCGGCCGGCGGGGACGGACTGACGGCCGCCAACAAGGCGCAGATGATCTACGCCAACTACCTCGAGAAGGACGACGAGCGCAAGCTCGCGCTGTTCGACGAAGTGGCGCGGCGTGCCGAGGCGCAGCAACAGGCGGATCCGAAGAACCCGAACGCCTGGTATGTGCATGCCTACGCGCTCGGCCGCTACGGCCAGGGCATCTCCGTGGTCAAGGCGCTTGCCCAGGGCCTGGGCGGCAAAATCCGGGACAGCCTCGCCAAGGCGCTCAAGCTGCAGTCCAGGCACGCCGACGCGCACATCGCTTTCGGTACCTACCATGCCGAGGTCATCGACAAGGTCGGCGCCATGGTCGGTGGCCTCACCTACGGCGCGAAGAAGGACGAGGGCGTCAGGCACTTCGAGGCCGCGCTCAAGCTCAACCCGGACTCCGCGATCGCGCGCGTCGAGTTCGCCAACGGCCTGGTGATGATGTTCGGCAAGGCCAGGCTGGCCGAGGCCTCGCGGCTGTACGGGGAAGCCGCGGCCTGCAAGCCGGCCGACGCGATGGAGCGGCTGGACGTCGAACTGGCGAAGTCCGAACTCGAGGACTAGCCGAATCTAGCGAAAGCGCTTCGGGACTCGCGGCTGCGCGGGCTCGGCGGCTTCTGCTTTCGCCGCGGTCCGGCGGGTCTTCCGCGCGGCGGGTTTTCCCTTGGCAGGCGCGGCGGCCTTGCGGGGCTTCGCCGACTTCGCGGCGGGCGACGCGGGCGGCTTCGCCGCGGCAGGTCGCCGTACGGTCTTCTTCGCGGGCTTGCCGCCGGCCGCCGCCAGCAGGTCGGCCTCGATCTCGCGGGGCGTCCTGGGCCGGCCGTCCCAGGGCTCCAGCAGCAGGGCGTAGAGCACCTTCTCGAATTCCGGCCGGAAGCGGTCGACGATCTTCTGCGGTTCGGCCACCAGATTGCGGTCCGTGATCAGTCCCATCTGCACCCGGCCGTTGTACGACAGGATCGACACCCCGATGCCGATGTCGCCGGTCTGCGGCACCCAGAACATCATCTGGGAGAGCGGGGCCCCGGCCAGGTAAAGCTGCTTCTGCGGGCCGGGCACGTTGGTCATGACCGCGGTCGCCTTGGCCGCCAGCAGGTCGAGCACCTGATCCTGGACCGCTTTCGGGCACAGGCCGACCACGCCGAGCAGCCCGAGCGCGACCGCCGCCTGGTACGAGCCCTTGAGCTCCTCCATGCGGCGGCGCACCTCGAACAGCCTCGCGATCGGATTCTCGATGCCCAGCGGCAGCAGCAGGGTGACCAGGCCGAACCGGTTGCCCAGCTTGTGCTCCTGCTCGGGCGGGCGCAGGTTGACCGGGACCATGGCGCGCACTTCCACGCCCGCAACCTCCTCGCCCTGCCGGATCAGGTAGGCGCGCAGGGCGCCCGCCACCGAGGACAGCAGCAGGTCGTTGACCGAGCAGTCGAGCGCCTTGCCGACCGCCTTGATCTCGTCCAGGGGCATCGGCTCGCTCCAGGCCACCCGCTTGGCCACGCCGAGGGCGCCCTTGAACCGGGTGCGCGAATCGTCCGGCATGACCGCCAGCTTCGCCAGTTCCGTGGCGACCGCTCCGCTCACCCGCGCGTAATCCACCAGCTTCTGCGGGTTCTGCAGCACGTCCCTGTACTTCTCCCAGAGCGTGCCCGAGACCTTCAGGCCAGCGACCACCGCCTCGCTCAGCGGCTCGGCGATCTGCCGCCACAGGCCGTCTTCCTCGGCGTCCTCGGCCGCCGGCTCGCCGGGCTCCGACGCGTGGAGCGGATGGCCGGACCCCTCGGGCGACTCGTCGGTCATGTTCAGCATCACGCCGATCAGGGCGATCCCGTCGGCGATGCTGTGATGGATGCGGACGATCAGGGCCGAGCCGCCGTCGTAGTCCTCCACCAGCTGGAACTGCCACAGCGGCTTGCTAGGATCCAGCGGGGTGCTCTTCAATTCGGCCACGTAGCGCTGCAGCGTGTCCTTGCCGCTGGGGGCGGGCAGGGCGGTGCGCTGCACTTGGAAGTCGATATCGAACAGGTCGTCGTCCTCCCAGTAACCGCCCGTGGCGTCCGAGACCGCCTTCTGGCGAAAGCGCCGGTAGGTCAGGAGCCGCTGGTCCAGCTTCTGCCGGAGGCGCTGGAAATCGATCCGGCCGCCGAAGATCATCACGCCGACGATCATCATCAGGTTGGTCGGACGATCCATCCGCAACCAGGCGTTGTCTACGCTCGAAATCCGCTCGCGTTTCGACATGGTGGTCCGGGAACTCGCTAGGGAAGGGACAGCCTGGAATGATACGACGAAGCCGCCGCGGGGAACCGCGGCGGCCCGGGCCGGTGCGAAGGCGGGGATAATCCGGCCTGCGCGCGGGCCGCTGCGGCGGCCCGCGGGCGCGGCGCCTGGGAGCCACTGGCATGGATGCGCACGACGAATACCTCAAGAGCCGCCTGGCGCTCAGCGCGCTGCGGCAGGCGCTCGGATACATGCACCGGAACGATCCGAGCTTCGACCGCATGTACGGCGGCGCGATCGCGCAGATGTCCCAGGACGAAGACGAGCCGGGCGCGGGACTGCTGCACCGCTTCCGCGGACTGCTCGAACGGATCGACGACAAGGTCGGCGAGATCGTCGCGCGGGCACCCAGGGAGGAGGAGAGCTCGCTCGCCGCGCCGATCGTCAGGCACGACCTGAGCGAAAAGCAGGCCGAGGATCTGGAGGCGCTCGACCTGGCGATGCACATCTTCCGTCCGGGGCGCTCGTTCGAGTCCGGCTATTACGACAAGGGTCTGCTGATCGAATGCGCGATGGAACGGCCGGATCTGCTGGAGGCATTCCTGGACATCCTGATCGAGGTCGAGCGGCTCATCCACTACGAGCGCCGCCCTTCGAGCGATTCCGCCCACCAGGTGCCCCGCCTGGCGATGCCTTTCATCGAGAGGCGGCCGCCGCCCGACGCGCCGCAGCGGACCGCCGAAGAGGAGGTCGAGGCGCTGGACGAGTGGCTGGAGGAGAAGACCGGCGGGAACGCGCGCTGAGCCGGCTTGCGGCGGTGCCGGAGCGCTCCGGTGGCGCGCCGCCGCAGGCAGGCGGCGCGCAGGCGTCGATCAGACCGGGAGATGCTCGCGCAGCACGATGCGCCCGCCGGTTTCCTCGATCAGTCCCTGGTGCTGCAGATCGGACATGACCCGGCTGACCATCTCGCGCGAGGCGCCGACCATCTTGGCGATGTCGGTCTTGGCGATCTTCTGGGTCACTACGCGCTCGCCGTCTATCGTCTGCGCCATGTCGAGCAGCAGCCGCGCCACGCGGCCATACACGTCGAGCAGGGCGAGGCTCTCGATCTTGCGGTCGGCGCGGCGCAGGCGCTCCACCAGGTTGCGCATGACGTAGTAGCAGGCCTCGGGATTGTCGTGCAGGAAACTGCGGAAATCGGACTTGCCGATCACCACCAGCTGGCTGGAGTCGGCGGCGACCACCGTGGCCGAGCGCGGGCTGTCGTCCAGCACGCCCATTTCGCCGAACAGTTCGCCCGGGCCGAGCATGCCGAAGATGACCTCGCGGCCCTCCTCGTCGGTGGCGAGCACCTTGAGCCTGCCCGAGAGGACCAGGTAGACGAAATCGGTGCGGTCCTCGGCGCGCACCACGGTGGCGCCGCGCGCCACGCTGCGCATCAGCGACCGGCGGGCCATCACCTGCAGCGCTTCCTCCGGCATTCCGCTGAACAGCGAGAAGGCACGCAGTGTAGCGACGGTCACACCAAATTCGGCGCTCATAGGACTCCCCTTGCGAGTGATTGTGCCCCAGCAGTCGTTACCGGCCGGCGATCCGGTCGGAAGAACGGAAGAGCGCCTTGAAACTTGAGATCCCCCGGCCTGGACCGGAACGCGCTTCGCCCCGATTATGCGGTTCGCGCCCGCAGCGCGTCGACCCCGGGATAGTCTCGCGGCGCCAGCGCGAATTTCCGCGCGTACGTGCCCCAGGGCGCGCCGGCGGTCAGTGCCCGCTTGAAGCCCTCCGGGTTCTCGATCCAGGTGCCGCCGACCAGCGTCACCCCCCTTTCGTACAGCACGTCGGGCAGGCAGCCGGCGCCCGGGCCGATCATCGCCAGGGCGCGGGCGCGGCGGCAGTGCGCGAGCACCTCGTCCACCGTGTCGTTCAGCAGCACCGTGCTGGTCGCGAGCACCTTCTCGCAGGATTCCAGTTCGCCAGGGTCGAGCGTCACTCGATAGCCGGGGCGATCGCCGGCGAGTTCCGCCTTGAGTTCGAGCACGGTCAACCGTGCGCCGCATGCGGTCACCTGGTGCAGCAGCGGCGGAAACAGGCCGACCATGCCGACGTGCTCGCCGGCCCGCGGGGCGAGCCCGCCGATCGAGTCGGCTGCGCGCGGCGGGACGAATGCCGCGCGGTCGAAAAAATGGCGCGTGAGCGCGTTGACCGCTGCGAAGCCTATGGTCCGCCTCGCGCCGGGCGGCCCGGTCCACCACCGGGCGATCTCCAGGGGGTCCGCCCCGGCCGCGTCCTCGGACTGGCCGCCCGAGGCGAGCGCCGCCAGGGCGCCGTCGAGCAGCACGTAGCTCAGGCCGAGCGATCCGTCCTCCAGTTCGAGCGCGGCAAATTCGCCGTCTTTGCTGCCGTTCCACGGCGCCGGCGGCAGATGCAGGGCGCGCACCCGCGGCAACGCCAGGCCGGCGCAGGCGCGGTACAGGCTGTCCAGCACGTCGGCGGCAAGCCCCACGGCGCTACGGACCCGAGACCCGCCGCACGAAGGCGTCCGGCACGGGCATGACCTTGCGCCGGGCGTAGTCGAAGAACAGGATGCCGGACTTGCCGCGGGCGACCTCCCGAGCGGTGTCACGCTCGCTCATGCGCCAGACCAGATCGAAGCCCCTGGCGTGGAAGTTCGCGGGCGCCATCTCGATGCGCATCGTCTCGCCGTGGAAGGCCTCGGACCTGTACTGGACCGCGGCATCGGCGAGCACGATGCCGCACCCCTCCACGTCCAGCTCCGAATAGCCCAGCGACTTGAAATAGCGGACGCGGGCCTCGGACACGAGGGTGAGCAGCAGGGCGTTGTCCAGATGGCCACCGTAGTTGATGTGGCCGATGTAGAGCGCAAGCTCGGTGGCGAAGGCGAAGCGTTCCGGCAGGCCGATCTGGACCCGGCTCACGGCGGTCGGCGACGACGTCCGGGCCGTCAGCGCCGGTCCATGGGCACGTACGGCCGGATCGGCTGCCCGGTGTAGCGCTGCCGCGGCCGGTCTATGTGCTGTTCCGGCGACTCGATCATCTCCTTCCACTGGGCGATCCAGCCGATGGTCCGGCCGACCGCGAACAGGGCCGGGAACATGGCCACCGGAAAGCCCAGGGCGCTCAGCAGGATTCCCGAATAGAAGTCCACGTTCGGGAAGAGCTTGTGGCCGATGAAGTAGTCGTCCTCCAGGGCGATGCGCTCCAGTTCCAGGGCCAGCGCGAACAGCGGCTCGTTCGCCTTGCCGAGCACGCCGAGCACCTCGTGGCAGGACTCGCGCAGAATGGCGGCGCGCGGATCGTAGTGCTTGTAGACCCGGTGGCCAAAGCCGGTGAGCCGGAACGGGTCGGACTTGTCCTTGGCGCGTTTGATGTAGAGCGGGATGCGGTCGGGCGTGCGGATCTCCCGCAGCATGTTGACCACCGCCTCGTTGGCGCCGCCGTGGGCCGGCCCCCACAGCGAGGCGATGCCGGCGGCCACGCAGGCGTAGGGATTCGCCTTGCTCGATCCGGCGATGCGCACGGTCGAGGTGGAGGCATTCTGCTCGTGGTCGGCGTGCAGCACCAGGAAGCGGTTCATCGCCCGGGCCAGCACCGGGTTGACGGTGTAGGGTTCGGCCGGCAGCGAGAAGCACATGTGCAGGAAATTGGCCGCGTACTCGAGGTCGTTGCGCGGGTAGGTGAAGGGCCTGCCGAGCGAGTACTTGAAAGCCATGGCGCAGATCGTCGGCATCTTGGCGAGCAGGCGATGGGTGGCGATCTTGCGCGCCTCGGGGTCGTTGATGTCCAGGTCGTCGTGGTAGAAGGCGCTGAGCGCGCCGACGGTTCCGACCATCACCGCCATCGGGTGGGAGTCGCGGCGATAGCCTTCGAAAAAGCGCTTGAACTGCTCGTGGACCATGTTGTGATGGCCGATCACGTGCTGGAACGCCTCGAGCTGCGGCCGGTCCGGCAGTTCGCCGTAGAGGAGCAGGTAGGAGACTTCGAGGAAGCTGGCGTTGGCGGCCAGGTCCTCGATCGGGTAGCCGCGGTGCAGCAGGATGCCGCGCTCGCCGTCGATGAAGGTCAGCGCCGAATCGCAGCTCGCGGTGGACATGAAGCCCGGATCGTAGGCCAGATGGCCGGTCAGCGCGTAGAGCTTGCGGATGTCGATCGCGGCCGGGCCGTGGGTGCCGACCAGGACCGGCAGCTCGCACTGACGTCCGTCGCGGTGGAAGGTGATCGTCACCCGGTCGTTCCCGGCGGGCGAATTGACCTGCAGTTCGGGCAGCTCTCGTGCCATGTCCCAGTCTCCTATCGTCAGGCCAGGCGCAATCATTCCAGCGAATCGGCCGGCGTGGCAAGAAATCGCGTCGGGGGATTCCCGGCGGGGGCCGCGTCGCCCGCCCGGGCGGCGCCGGGATCGGGCGGCGCAGGACTGCCTCCAGCCTTGCGGAGGCCGCCGGTCAGCGCGCCGTGGTCCTCCCGTTCGGCAGGCTCGCGGAGCAGGTCGCCCGCATGCGCGTCCGAATGCTGCTGCAGCAGGACCAGAGAGCGTCCCTGCAGGCGGAAGACCTCGCCGCGGGCGTGGCGCCGGCCGTCCGGATCGGCGCCGGTCTGGCTCGTGTCTATCGTCACCCGCCAGCGCACGCTGTTGCGGAAACCCGGCAGGACGAAGGGGATCTCTTCGTGGTGGGCGTTGATCAGCAGCATGAAGTTGTCGTCGGTCACCGGGGCGCCGCGGCGGTCGAGTTCGCCGATCGCATCGCCGGCCAGGTACATGCCGAGGCAGCGGGCGAACCCCAGGTTCCACTCCTCGTCGCTCATCTCCAGGCCGTCCGGGCCGAACCAGCGCACGTTGCGCACGCCCTCGTGCGAGCGCTCCTGGGTGAAAAAGCTGCGTCGCCGGAAGATCGGGTGCGCGCGGCGCAGCCGGATCACCCGGGCGACGAACTCGAACAGTTCGCGGTCCTCCTGCGCGAGATCCCAGTTCAGCCAGCTCGTCGCGTCGTCGTGGCAGTAGGCGTTGTTGTTGCCGCCCTGGGTACGGCCGAGCTCGTCGCCGGCGAGCAGCATCGGCACGCCCTGGGAGAGCAGCAGGGTGGACAGGAGGTTGCGCTTCTGGCGCGCGCGCAGGATGCGCACCTGCGGGTTCTCGGTCGGTCCCTCCTCGCCGCAGTTCCAGGACAGGTTGTTGTCGGCGCCGTCGCGGTTGCCCTCGCCGTTGTCCTCGTTGTGCTTGCGCTCGTAGCTCACCAGGTCGCGCAGCGTGAAGCCGTCGTGGGCGGTGACGAAGTTCAGGCTGGCGCAGGGTCCGCGGCCGTTGCGGGCGTAGAGGTCGCTGGATCCGGTGAGCCTGTAGCCGAGGTCGCCGATCAGGCCGCCGTCGCCCTTCCAGTAGGCGCGCACCGCGTCCCGGTACTTCGGGTTCCATTCGGTCCAGCCGACCGGGAAGTTGCCCACCTGGTATCCTCCCTCGCCGAGATCCCAGGGCTCGGCGATCAGCTTGACCCGCGAGAGCACGGGGTCCTGGTGCAGGATGTCCAGGAAGGCGCCGCGCAGGTCCACCGCGTCCGATTCCCGCGCGAGCGTGGCGGCGAGGTCGAAGCGGAAGCCATCCACGTGCATCTGCTCGACCCAGTAGCGCAGCGAGTCCATGATCAGCCGCAGGACCTGGGGATGCGTGGTGTTCAGCGTGTTCCCGCAGCCGGTGTAGTCCATGTAGTAGCGCGGATCGCTGGGCATCAGCCGGTAGTAGGCCGCGTTGTCCAGGCCGCGGAAGCACAGCGTCGGTCCGAGGTGGTTGCCCTCCGCGGTGTGGTTGTAGACCACGTCCAGGATGACCTCGATGCCGGCGCGGTGCAGCGCCCGGACCATCGCCTTGAACTCGTTCGGCGCGTCGCCGGACGAGGCGTAGCGCCGGTCGGGCGCGAAGAAGCCGATGCTGTTGTAGCCCCAGTAATTGCGCAGCCCGCGCTGCACCAGCAGGCGGTCGTCGACGAAGCAATGGACCGGCAGCAGTTCGACCGCGGTGACGCCGAGGCGGCGCAGGTGGCCGATCGCCGGCGCGCTGGCCAGGCCGGCATAGGTTCCGCGCAGCGGCGCGGGTACCTCCGCATTCAGGGCGGTGAAGCCCTTGACGTGGAGTTCGTAGATCACCGTGTCGCTCCACGGCGTGCCCGGCGGACGGTCGTCCTCCCAGTCGAAGCGCGCATCGACCACCTTGCACTTGGGCATGGCGATCGCATTGTCCCGCCAGTCGAAGGTCAGGTCGGCGCGCTTGGCCCCGACCCGGTAGCCGAAGTTCGCGTCGCTCCAGCGCAGCTTGCCGGCAGCGGCCCGCGCGTAAGGGTCGAGCACCAGCTTGTTCGGATTGAAGCGATGTCCCAGGTCGGGCCTGTACGGGCCATACACCCGGTAGCCGTAGAGCAGGCCGGGCGCGGCACCCGGAAGATAGGCATGCCAGACCAGGTCGGTGCGCTCGACCAGCCGGATCCGGTTCTTTTCGCGCCGGCCGCGATCATCGTAGAGGCACAGTTCGACCGCCTCGGCGTGCTCGGAGAAGACGGCGAAATTGACGCCCTGGCCGTCCCAGGTCGCGCCCAGCGGGTAGGGTGTTCCGGGCAATACGGGGAAATTGGCTTGCTTCATCTCGATCGAAGGAATTCCGTTTGGGTTACCGCGGCTGCGGGAACCGGTTTCCCGGCCGAGGCGCGGTTGTCCGGATCGCTGCTCGCGGGTGGATGATTCCGGCCGCGAGACCGGCGCGGACCCGTGGGACCGCGTCCAGTGCGCAGCTTAGCTTAGCTTACCTCACGAAAACGACAACCATTGCGATCGCCCGGGCGGACCCGCCGGTTCGAGGCCGAACCGGAAGCGCCCGAGTCGTGGGACAATGACAGGCGAGGATTCGCGGGCGCTTCGGCCCGCCCATCGGCAGGCCGGAAATGCGAGTCCTGCCGCGTGATTTCCGCCGGCGGCCGGAGCCGGCCGCCCCGCCCAGCGAAACGCCGTCCGCCGGCCATGGCCGCAGCGCAAACAGAAACGGATACGCTCATGAAGAAGACCGCTCTGAGTCAGGAAGAAATCAGGATCATCGAGGCTCGCCATCACGATCCCTTCGCCGTCCTGGGCAGGCATCCGGGAGACAAGGGCGTGACCGTCACCGCCTACATCCCTTATGCCGTCGAGGTTTCGATCGCCGAGGGCAACCTGCCGATGCGGCGCATCGAAGGCACCGACTTCTTCCGCTGGCAGGGCCCGGCCGAGGCCGTCCCGGCCCGCTACCGCCTGATCTGGCGCGACGACGCCAATCACCAGCACATCGCCTACGATCCCTATTGCTACCTGCCGCAGCTCACGGACTTCGATCTGCATCTGTTCGGCGAGGGCAAGCACCGCGAGGCCTACCGGATCCTCGGCGCCCACGAGCACGAGGTGGACGGCGTGCGCGGCGTGCTGTTCGCCGTCTGGGCGCCCAACGCCGAGCGGGTGAGCGTGGTCGGCGACTTCAACCGCTGGGACGGCCGCCGGCACCCGCTGCGCGTGCGCCCGGGGAGCGGCATCTGGGAACTGTTCGTCCCCGACCTCGGCCCCGGGACGTTCTACAAGTTCGAGATCCGCAACCGGGACTCCGGCGAGGTGCTGCTCAAGTCCGATCCCTACGGCCAGCAGTTCGAGGCCAGGCCGAAGACCGCGTCGGTGGTCGTCGGGGCGCCCAGCCACGCCTGGGAGGACGGCGAGTGGATGGCGGCCCGCGCGCGGTGGGACTGGCAGCATGCGCCGATGTCGATCTACGAGGTGCATCTCGGTTCCTGGCGGCGCGGCCCCGAAGGCGAGTTCCTGAACTACCGCGACCTGGCGGCGCTGCTGGTGGACTATGTCACCGAGCTGGGCTTCACCCATATCGAGCTGCTGCCGGTCACCGAGCATCCCTTCGACCTTTCCTGGGGCTACCAGGCGACCGGATACTTCGCTCCGACCAGCCGCTTCGGCACGCCGGACGATTTCCGCTATCTGGTCGACTATTGTCATCGGCACGGCATCGGCGTGATCCTCGACTGGGTGCCGGCGCATTTCCCGAAGGACGCCTACGCGCTCGCGCGCTTCGACGGCACGGCGCTCTACGAGCACGCCGATCCGCGCCTGGGCGAGCACCTGGACTGGTCCACGCTGATCTTCAACTACGGCCGCAACGAGGTGCGCAACTTCCTGCTCTCGAGCGCGCTGTACTGGCTGCGCGAGATGCACATCGACGGGCTGCGGGTCGACGCGGTCGCTTCAATGCTCTATCTGGACTATTCGCGCACCGAATGGATTCCGAACAAGTACGGCGGCCGGGAGAACCTGGAGGCGATCGACTTCCTGCGGGAGCTGAACGCGGTTTCCCATGCCGAGTGCCCCGGCGCGCTGATCATCGCCGAGGAGTCCACCTCCTGGCCCCAGGTCACGCGGCCGACGTATCTGGGCGGCCTGGGCTTCGACATCAAGTGGAACATGGGCTGGATGAACGACACCCTGCGCTACATGTCGAAGGAGCCGATCCACCGCCAGTACCATCACGACCTGCTGACCTTCAGCATGCTCTACTGCTTCACCGAGAACTTCATGCTGCCCTTCTCGCACGACGAGGTGGTGCACGGCAAGGGCTCGATGCTGAACAAGATGCCGGGCGACGAGTGGCAGCGCTTCGCCAACCTGCGCACGCTCTACACCTACATGTTCACGCACCCCGGGAAGAAGCTGCTGTTCATGGGCACCGAGTTCGGCCAGGGGCTGGAATGGAACAGCGCCGGCGTGCTCGACTGGTACGTGCTCCAGTACCCGCTCCACGCCGGCATGCAGCGCCTGGTGACGGACCTGAACGGCCTGTACCGCCGCTCGCCCGCGCTGCACGGCCAGGACTTCGAGTGGCCGGGCTTCGAATGGATCGACTGCCACGACTCGCAGCAGTCGATCCTGAGCTTCGTGCGCAAGTCGGGCGACGAGTTCCTGGTCGTGGTGGTCAACTTCACGCCGGTGGTGCGGACGAACTACCGCATCGGCGTGCCGCGCCCGGGCGGCTACCGCGAGGTGCTGAATTCCGACTCGCAGTACTACGGCGGCAGCAACGTCGGCAACGGCCTGGGCGAGATCGCGGCCGAGCACCTGGCGTGGATGAACCGGCCGTGTTCGCTGTCGATCACGGTGCCGCCGCTGGCCGCGGTCGTGCTGGCGCCTTCCGGCGCGCCGATATAATGGGCGCCCAGGCGAATTCCCCGGAGGAGCGCACATGAGCGTCGAGCAGCAGTTCGAAGCCGCGGTCGCGGCATCCAAGAACCTGAAGGAGCGCCCGGACAACAGCACCCTGCTCAGGCTCTACGCGCTCTACAAGCAGGGCTCGGTCGGCGACGTCGAGGGCAAGCGGCCGGGCTTCACCGACATGGTGGGCCGCGCGAAGTACGACGCCTGGGCGGCGGTCAAGGGTCTGGGCAGGGACGAGGCGATGAAGCAGTACGTCGCGCTGGTCAACTCGCTGCAGGGTTGATTTCGAACGGCTTCGTAGGGCGGAATAGGCGGCGCGCAGCGCCGCCGTATTCCACCGTCGAAGCGCCAGAGGTGGATTACGCGCCCGCGGCGCTAATCCACCCTACGCTCGGTGCATGGCGAGGCTGTCCCGCGTCACACCCGCGACTTGGACTCCCGGCCGAAATTCTCGTCGCAGAAGCGGTGGATCTCCTGCTCGATGCGCGGCTTGAGCGCGAGCAGGAGGAAGCCGAGCCGCGCCCGGATCTCCAGTTCGCGCCGGTGCAGCGCGAGCTCGCCCGAGACCCCGGTGCGGCGGAAGCGCAGCACGTCCCCGTCCCATTCGCAGGCCAGGTCGAACTCCTCGCCGAGCTGGGCGGCGATGCGCTCCGCCGCCAGGCGGGCCTTCTTCGGGGTCAGGGCGTGCGTGCGGCGGATCAGGATGTCGCTCATGGCAGGACGAGCCGCTACGCGCCGGCCAGGGCCTGCTCCAGGTCGGCCCGGATGTCGTCGATGTGCTCGATGCCGATGGACAGCCGGACCATGTCCTCGGAGACGCCGGCCCGCGCCAGTTCCGCCGGCGCGAGCTGCCGGTGGGTGGTGGTGGCCGGGTGGCAGGCGAGCGACTTCGCGTCGCCGATGTTGACCAGGCGCACGATCAGCTTGAGCGCGTCGATGAAGCGCGCGCCGGCCGCTTTCGCGTCGCCTGCGCCCCCCTTGATGCCGAAGGACAGGATGCCCGAGGCGCGGCCGCCCAGGTATTTCTTCAC